>NZ_KV822011.1:71936-123329 GCF_001815805.1 Streptococcus sp. HMSC072D05 | reverse complement strand
TTACCGAAATTCTGAAAAGATAAGGGAAAGAGCCAGTTAAACTGACTCCTTCTATTTATCTTGCCAATTAGTCGCGCGTTCCTCTCCCCACCAGTAAGGGATCAATTCAGCAACCTTAATTGTTTTTCTTGTTTCGTAGTCCATCATGAACTCTGCTTCTTTATTTTCAGCATTCAATTCTAAGAGAAATTCTCTGCAAGCGCCACAGGGCATGCCTGATCCTTCGCCGTAGGGAGGTTTATCTCGAAAGGCGAGGATTTTCTTAACTTTAGTTTGTCCTGAAAATTGATACATATTGAAGAGAGCTGCTCGTTCTGCACAGAGATGAAAAACGCCACAAGTGCCCTCCATACAAAACCCTGTAAAGATCTGACCATCTTCTGCTTCTACTGCAGCAACAACATGGTTAGCATAAACAAAGTCAGAAACTTCATGGGGATTGTATAAGGCTCGTGCTTCTTTATACATCTTTTCCCATGTATCCATCGGAAGTCCTTTTTATTTAGAGATCTCTTTCAGCATGTTTTCAATATGCTGGATTGACTTTTCACGTCCGAGTAAGAAAATGGTGTCTGGTAATTCTGGTCCATGCATTTCACCTGAAACGGCAATACGAATCGGCATGAAGAGGTTTTTCCCTTTAATACCCGTTTCTTTTTGAACTGCTTTGATTTGTGGGAAGATGTTTTCTGTCAGAAATTCTTCATCTGTCATTGCTTCTAGTTTCGCTTTGAAGGCTTCTAGAACAACCGGAACGGTTTCTCCTGCCATGACCTCGCGCTCAGCGTCTGTCAACTCTGGGAAATCTGAGAAGAAAAGATCTGTCAGTGGAACAATCTCGTCTACTGATTTCATTTGTGGTTTGTATAGTTCCACCATTTTTTCAGACTTGTCAGTCAATCGTCCTGCTTCTTCAAGGAATGGTTTGGCCATTTCAAAGATAGTTGCCAAGTCAGCTCTCTTGATGTAGTCATTACTCATCCAGTCTAGTTTCTTCTGGTCGAAAGCCGCTGGAGATTTGCTGAGGCGGTTTTCATCAAAGAGCTTGATGAGCTCTTCACGAGAGAAGATTTCGTCTTCCCCACCAGGGTTCCAGCCAAGAAGGGCGATAAAGTTAAAGACGGCTTCTGGCAAATAGCCTTTTTTACGGTAGTCTTCGATAAATTGAAGGGTATTGGTATCGCGTTTAGACAATTTTTTACCCGTTTCAGAGTTGATGATCAAAGTCATGTGACCGAACTCTGGAGCTTCCCAACCAAGAGCCTCATAAACCATAAGCTGTTTGGGTGTGTTGGCAATGTGGTCATCTCCGCGAATAACATGGGAAATTTGCATGTCGTGGTCATCGATGACAACGGCAAAGTTGTAAGTTGGGTAACCATCTTTCTTTTGGATAACCCAGTCACCACCGATGTTGCCACCTTCAAACTCGATATCACCTTTGACCATATCATGCCATTTGTAGATACCAGACTCATTGACAGCCAAACGAACAGTTGGGATGATACCAGCTGCTTCACGTTCTGCGATGTAAGCTGCTTTTTCTTCTTCGCTCATGCCAAGATATTCATTGATGTAGCGTGGTGTTTCACCAGCTGCTTCTTGGCGTTCGCGCTCAGCTGCCAACTCTTCTTCTGTAACGTAAGATTTGTAGGCTTTTCCTTCGGCTAGCAATTGGTCGATGTATTTTTGATAGAGTTCCAAACGCTCTGATTGGCGGTAGTTTTCATGAGTTTCTGGGCTTTCATCCCAGTCAATCCCCAACCAACGAAGGTTTTCAAGCTGTGAACGTTCTCCATCCTCAACATGGCGTTTACGGTCAGTATCTTCGATACGAATGATAAAAGTTCCACCATGATGGCGTGCGTAAAGGTAGTTAAACAATGCTGTACGGGCATTTCCGATGTGTAGTAGTCCTGTTGGACTTGGTGCGTAGCGTACGCGGATATCTTTTGACATAGTTTCTCCTATAAAGTCTCTAGGCGTCTGCCTTTTTGCTTTCTATATTATATCACAAGTCTCGCCTGAGTCCAATGTCTACGAATAAAGAGAGTAAAAAGAGTGGACAAGCCACTCTTTTCTTCTATTATAGACGTGCGTTAAGCTCTTTGCTCAATTCTTCAAATCCTGGTTTTCCAAGAAGGGCAAACATGTTGCGTTTGTAGGCTTCAACACCTGGTTGGTCAAATGGGTTGATGGCATTCAAGTAACCTGAAAGGGCAATTGCCAATTCGAAGAAGTAGATCGTGTAGCCAAGAGTAAAGGCATCTTGCTCTGGAAGAGTCACATACATATTTGGTACGTCACCGTCAGTGTGGGCAAGAAGAACACCGTCAGTCGCTTTTTTGTTTACAAAGTCAACGTCTTTTCCTTGAAGGTAACCAAGTCCATCAAGGTCTTCTTCCAAAGTAGGAATGATCACGTTCTTACGTGGTTTGTCAACACGGACAACTGTTTCAAACATGATACGAGTTCCTTCTTGGATAAATTGACCCAATGAGTGTAAGTCAGTTGAGAAGTTAGCTGAAGTTGGGTAAATACCTTTTTGGTCTTTCCCTTCTGTTCAGGCACCCCTTGTGGATCCATCTGCTGGGAATTCCCTTGCACTGACTGGCTAGTTTGATTGACTTGCCAATCAACCACTGCGTCATCTATTTTTTCTAATTTAGACCCAGAAGCCTGGACTTTTTGTCCAAGCTCTGAATCAATTTTTTAGACTTTTATTTTTCTAAATTGCTTGATTTGAAATTTTATTATGGTCAAGCAGTTTCGAAAATCTGAATGGTAGAGTCCTTTTCAATTACTACTGCTTGGTCTGCTGCAACATGGAGAGTGCCCGGCAGGCTGCCCTCTTTTGAACCATCAAAAGAAATCGTGATATGGCCCAGTCCAGTTAAATTTTTTTCTACTACATTTCCTACGGCAGTAATCGAATATTCCTGACTATCTACCACCAGCTTTCCACCTTCTAGTATTGCACCTAGAAGATTTTTGTTATCGATTTTAAAACAATACTCTGCTAAGTCTTCCGGAGCTTCTTCTCCAAACAAAATGAGCATATTGGCATCTTGAATCATATTCTGAGCTTCAGGCCCCACTTGAATTACTTTAGCTTCAAAAATTTTCTTCATCTAATTCCTATTCATCCTTTCTCAAATCTGTCATAAACTTATGCTTATAGATAAGTTTAACATAATAGTTGCTATGTTTACGTGCATCTATCAAAAGTTTACTGATAAAGGCCAATACTAGCTATCCAAGCTACTAGCACCCGCGGAACACCATTGAGAAAGCGTGAATAAAGCACAGAAGGGACACCAACCTCAACTGTTTCAGCCTTGGCTTCAGATAGACCGAGTGCTACAGGAATGAAATCACAACCGTTTTGAGTGTTGATAGCAAATATAGCTGGCAGAGCCATTTGGGGCGGAATAGTCCCTTTGCCGATTTCAACTCCAATTAAGGTTCCAATAATCTGACTGATAACAGCTCCGGGGCCTAACAAAGGAGATAGGAATGGCAAGGAACAGATAAAGCCAATCAAAATGAGTCCCCAGATGTTCCCAGCTAGGGGAACCATTAATTTTGCCAGCCAATTTCCAACACCTGAACCTTGAATAACCCCAATCAGCAAGGAAACAAAGGCCATGAAAGGAATGATCGTGTTGAGCATTGTTTGGATGGCTTCACGAGCAGCCTGGTTGAAAGTCGCAACGACCTTCCCAGCGCCCATCCCAATTCTTGCTACAATACTTGTTTCAGCTTTTTGCTCTGTAATTTTTTTACTAGTATCGTAAGTTGGCTTTTCTGTTACCACAGTTGTCGCTTTTTCGTCTTCATTAGCAGCAGAAATTTGATTAAGGCCAACTGCTGACACATAGATTTCCTCGGTTATATATTGAGCTAGAGGCCCACTTTTCCCTGTAGCGACAATATTTATTGTAGGGATCCCCTTTTTAGGATAAATACCACAGCGAAGAGTACCGCCACAATCCACGATTGCTAAAGCAATTTCCTCATCTGGGATAGAAGTTTTAAACCCATTAACAGCTTCCATACCGGTCAAATCAGCAATTTTATCTACAATATCTGGCTTTTCTCCTCCGCCAGTGATATAGATGAATTTATGCTTAGCTTCACTAGGTGTAATGACCAAAGGTCCTCCGAAACCGCCATTTCCTTTAACAACTTTTATACTCTTATATGACATAATTTCACTCTTTCTATAAATCAAATGTTTTACTCAAGGTAACACCTTGCTGTTTTGCTACATAAGCAGTTGTAAAATCGGTCACCCAACCGCCTACAAAGTTCATGACAAGCCCAACAAGCATGTAACGAATGGCTAAGTCCATTTGACTTAAACCTAAAGTTTGAATTCCTGTTGCAATTCCCATCCATACAAACAATTCCCCAGGATTGATATGCGGAAATACACCATTTGAAGTGTGGCAGAACTGCATCTGAGCTGCTACAAAACTAGGTTTATAATATTCTGGTAAGAAACGTCCCATACTGATTGCCATCGGATTCCCCAGCATAAAGGCAGAAATGAAAGGTAAAATCATATACCGGCTAACAGGATTTTTGGCAGAAATCTTAGCCAGGGAATTGACCTTCTCTTCTCCCAAGAAAGCGATAAGGGTATTCATTGCAATCAATAGCATCAAGACAAGCGGTACAATATTTGTCATCCAGCTAATAAAGGTTTCTCCACCTAATTGGAAGAGTTTCATAAAACTCTCTGCAAAATTTGTAATGTGATTCATAAGGAACTCCCTTTCTTATTTTTTTTAAATAACTGTTTAATAGATAATTGTAAGTAATTCGCATAAAAGCCGAATCCCAGAAAAGAATCAGATGAACTTGTCTCTTTCTCAATACCTGCCTCATTCCAAAGATAGACTTTTCTAGCATCTTCTATGGCTGATTGCATCAACTTATTTTCTTTTCTCACAAGAGGATTATACTTGTCAAAATAATGGATGTCTTCTCCAACATAATCGTCCATATTTTGAAAACGTGCTAAGATTGTGACTCCTTGCATTTTGCTAGCTTTAAGAACCCGACCGTTTTCATCAACCGCGAACATGACAATCGTACCGGATTTGATTCTTCCGGACTTCCTGCCAATCGCTACGCGCCCCAGTTTTCGGAGCATCGTATAGGTCTTATTGAAGTCTTTGAGTTGCTGCCAGCCGAGGAACATTTGAAATATATAAGCTGCCATGACAAATACAGCGAAAATTATTAGCGAATTCATTAAAATACTCCTTTGCTCTTAGAAAATGATAGAAACTCTGTCTCTGTTTCTACAGCCCTCAATGCTTCTTTTAGAGAAGGCTCTCCTGCAATTCGAAAAATGTCGTCATACAATTCCAGCAATTCACTCTCCATTTTGCTTTCAATTTCTGAGGGAATGGCGACTAGAAAGATAAATTCAATCCAATCATCTCCTTTTTGATAAGGCTCTTCTAGCTTTCCAAACATTAAAATAGTCTTTGCATAACCCTGGTTAATTGTATGGGGGAAGGCAATTCCTCCACCAAAAATGGTTGATTGTTTTTTATCCCTATCAATTATCCGATTTCTAAAACCTTCATCAATCATCTGAAGTTTCTCTAACTCTGCAACCATATTTAGCAAGTATTGCTGATAGGTTTTTTGGGGAGTCAAACGAAGAAAACGTAAGCTGACTGTTTCTAGATTTTTTTGATGAAAAGCATTGGCTCTCTGCCATTCTTCCTGCAGCCATTGATCATCAAAAAGATGATTAACTTGAATGACTGGAGATTTAGAATCTTTATATTTTAGAGGAACTGTCGTAAAAATCGCGAAATAGTCCTGATTCAAATCCAGATTAAAATCCTCTTCAGAATACTGAGTAATGTCTACATCATTTCCAAGAATTCGTCTGAGTTGCTGAATAATCATCGCAGCAGTTCCTCTTCCTGTTGTGCAAACTACAGCTATCTGCTTGCGAGAACCATTTACAACAGAGTTTTGCTTTCTTAAAATCATTTCAAAATACAAAGCCAGATATCCGATTTCAGATAATTCCAATTCAGAACCAAAAATTGCAGATAGTTCTTCTCCAGCAATTTTCGCCATTTCAAAAGCAAAAGGATATTGAGTTTGAACCTCGCCATGGAATATATCATTAGCTTGCACATGGAAAATCAGTCGATTGATTAAGGAGCCTAGATGAGACTTGATTTCTTCAAATAATTCTTCATCATCAAAGTTAACCAACATTGTTTCTTTGACTTTCTTGACAATCCCTTGAAAAATGTTTGCAAGCTGTTCAGATTGATAAGACGGCTTGCTTAAAGTGTCAATAAAACGGATATTAAACGGAAAACACAAAAAGTCTATCTCAAACTGACTGAGGGAAATCTTATAAGTCATCTCAATATGATAGATTAATTTTTCAACCAAAGGTGTCTCTGTTAAATCATTCCTATAGTAAGGAATAGGGCAACTCAACACCCTAGATGCATGAATACGCTCCACCATAATTGAAATGGTCTTTCGAAGGAGTTCCTTTGTTTCTTTCGGGATTTTATACTCCTGGAGTAGCGTCTCCAGAAAAGAAGATGTTGCCTCGGTGAGTGTCTTTCCTTCAAAGTAAGGGGCCACTTGGTGAATATAGAGCAAGCGCAAATTCAGCTCGGACCCCAAGACCTCCAGCCCACGGTTGGGCTTTCCTGAAATAGTGATAGAGTAACTCTCTGCCAAAGATTTTACTTGTTTTAAATCCTTATTAAGGGTACTTCTACTAACACCTGCTTCCTCAGCCAAGTCGTCAATAAGAAGAGGGGAGGTTGACTCAATTAAACGTTTTAGTAAATAGGCAATTCTTTTACTGGAAGAATTGAAGTCACTCTCCCGTTTTAAACTACCAGATAAAATCCTTTCCAACTCAGTATAGTCATACACCTCTAACATTAACTGATCATCTTGTGAGATAATCTGGATACTCGGAGCCAAAACATCATTTAATTGTTGGATACTCTTTTGCAAGGTTTGCATACTAATATCCAGCTCTGAGCGCATATCTACCAAGGAATAAGTTGGCTGTGAGACCATTTTTTCTAAAATATTATACCATCGATTTACTATGGTCAACTCTCTTCCTCACCTTCATTTTTTTAACCGCGAGTTTTCCCTCCGGCAATATTTGTAGTGACTCCAGTTATATAGCTAGAACGGTCTGAAATATAGAATGCTACAAGGTCAGCTACTTCCCGTAGTTTACCACTTCGTCCCAAAGGAGTTGTTGAAGTTGAAGCATAACCAGCTCGAATATCTTCTACCGTCTTTCCACGGGTATAAGCAAGAGCTTCCTCATAAGAAAGAGTTCGAAGTCCCGTAGCTTCCATAATTCCTGGAGCAATTCCAACCACACGTACACCATGCTTACCCAGCTCTTTTGCCCATGAACGAGTGTAACTATAGACTGCTGCTTTTGTGGCAGCATAGGCACTTTGTCCTTCAGAACCTTCCAAGCCTGCTTCTGAAGCCATGTTCACAATTACACCTTTTCCATTTTTCACTAAAATACGTCCTACTGCCTGACTAACCAAATACAAACCTTTTTGATTAATCATTGTTACTTTTTCAAACGTTTCATCGTCTAACTCGTAAGGACCTTTAGGATTTTCTGCATCAATTAATAATCTGGGAACATTAATCCCTGCATTATTGACTACCGCATCAATATTGCCAAATCTTTCAACTATTTTGGCAACACCCTCTTCTACTTCAGAGCGAGAAGTTACATCAACTTTTACAAATAATAGATTCGGGTGACGCAAATCGTTGTCGCTAAGATCAAAATTCGCTACATTGACTCCTAATTCCAGCAATTCTTCAACGATTGCCTTACCGATCCCAGATGACGCGCCAGTCACAAGAACTGTTTTGCCTTTTATGTTTAACCAATCATTCATTTTGATACCTCTCAAATTTTATTTACAAGGCAATTATACAGCGCTTTCATAAAAGAATTAAGACACTCTTTTTTACACTTTTAAAAAAAATAATAAACTAATTAAGAGGCTTGTACTAAAAATCCACAAGAAATGAACTTGTGGATCTTTTTATATTCTAAATGAACTCAAAGCATATGAGAATCAAAGGCGTGCATTCAACTCAGCACCCAGCTCTTCAAAGCCTGGTTTCCCAAGAAGAGCAAACATGTTTTTCTTATAAGCTTCAACTCCAGGCTGGTCAAATGGATTGATACCATTCAGGTAGCCAGAAAGAGCAATAGCCAACTCAAAGAAGTAAATAGTGTAGCCCAAAGTGAACTCATCTTGCTCAGGCAGTGTCACAAACATATTTGGAACTCCACCATCAGTGTGTGCTAACAGCACTCCATCTGTAGCTTTTTTATTGACAAAGTCAACATCTTTTCCTTGCAAGTAGCCAAGACCGTCCAAGTCTTCTGCCAATTCAGGAATCAGCACATTTTTGCGAGGTTTATCTACACGGATAACTGTTTCAAAGAGGATACGGGTACCTTCCTGGATAAATTGTCCCAGAGAGTGCAAGTCTGTTGAGAAGTTAGCTGAAGTTGGATAAATCCCTTTTTGGTCTTTCCCTTCTGACTCACCAGCCAGTTGCTTCCACCACTCAGAGAAGTATTGCAGAGATGGTTCATAGTTAGCTAGAACTTCTGTCAGATAACCTTTACGGTACAAGATATTGCGTACAACTGCATATTGATATGCTTCATTTTCAGCCAACTTATCAGAAGCATAAGCCTTGCGAGCAGCATTTGCTCCTTCCATTAACTTGCTGATATCAGCTCCTGCAGCTGCGATTGGCAAGAGCCCCACTGCTGTCAATACTGTAAAACGACCACCTACACTATCAGGCACTACAAAAGTATCCCAGCCATTAGCATCTGCTTCAACTTTAACTGCACCTTTAGCGCGGTCTGTAGTTGCGTAGATACGTTGGTTAGCTTCTTCTTGACCGTACTTCTTAACCAAGAGTTCTTTGAAGACACGGAAAGCAATAGCCGGTTCAGTTGTTGTACCTGATTTAGAAATCACGTTTACTGAGAAATCTTTGTCTGATACATAGTCTACCAAATCAGCCAAATAGCTTGAAGAGATAGAGTTTCCAGCATAGAGGATCTGAGGTGCCTTGCGTTCTTCCTTTCTTTGCAAGTTTACAAATGAATTATTCAAGAAATCAATAGCTGCACGAGCTCCTAAATAGGAACCACCAATACCGATTACGATCAATACCTCACTATCAGATTGGATTTTAGCAGCAGCCTTTTGAATACGAGCAAATTCATCTTTGTCATATTCTTCAGGTAAGTTCAACCAGCCAGTCATTTCTGCCCCAGGACCTGTACCATTTCTCAGAGCAGAATCTGCTGCAGTCACTTGAGGCTGCATATAATCTAGTTCATGTGGTGCAACAAATTTATCTAATACTTTTGAATAATCAAATTTAATATGTGACATAATATTCCTCCAAAATTTCTTCTCTTCTATCATAACCCTTACCTTAGATTTTTTCAAGTTTTTATACTGAATTTTTCCAAATTTTATCATAATTTAAACATTTGCGTAAAAAATGTTACAATATTAAAATTTGAACGAAATAAGACAAAAAAACGGCTAGAGATTCTAACCGTTACAATTCATTTAATAAATACTCAAATAATTCTAAATTGCCATCTTCTTCATTGACCAGGAACTCTGGGTGCCACTGTAAACCGATAATGCGATGTTCGTCAATAGACTCAATCGCTTCCACTGTCTGATCTCGAGGATCCACCGCTGTCACACGGAAATTGGGTGCTAGATCTTTAATGCTCTGACGATGCACTGAATTAACCTGACTTTCTTTGCCAAATAACTTAGCCACCACGCTTCCTTCTACTGTTTCAATAGAATGAGAGGTTCCAAAAGGCAAGCCTTGCCAGTGACCTTCAATTTCTTGGTGAAGAGTGCCGCCAAAAGCAACATTGACCAGCTGAACCCCGCGACAGATTGCCATAATTGGTTTATTCTGGCGGAGCGCTTCTTTCAAGAGGGCTAGTTCAAACTCATCGCGTACAAGGTTGTAATCATCGCTCTCAATGGTCTTTTTCTCTCCATAAAACTGAGGATGGACGTTTTGCCCACCTGTCAAGATGAGTTTGTCAATCATTTCCACATAATCGCGCACAATGGACTCATCCCCTACAGGAATTACTAAAGGAAGACCACCGACTTGACGAATGCTCTCTGCAAATTTACAGGATACAGATGAGTGAATGTTTTTCCCTTCTGCATCTACAGGACATAGATTTGCAGCAACTCCTACAACCGTTCTAGCCATAATGTGTCTCCTTTCGATTTTCTTGCGATAGTCTTATCTTATCACTCCAACCCTTTCCTGTCTAATATGTTTTTTTAAAGACCGTGATAAGTATTTTTTATGTATAAAAAAAAGCTGCCCAATAAGGACAACTTCTTTTTTATTCGAAGACAAATTGATTGTGATACAGTTCCGAGTAGAAGCCACCGATCTTGAGCAACTCGTGATGATTTCCACGTTCAATGACCTCTCCATCTTTGAGGACAATAATCTGATCGGCATTGAGGATGGTCTTGAGACGATGGGCAATCACAAAACTGGTTCGTCCTGCTACAACTGCCTCCATGGCATGTTGAATCTTGCTTTCTGTTACGGTATCCACATTGGAAGTCGCTTCATCTAGGATTAGGACTTGAGGATCTGTCATCAAGGTCCGAGCGATGGAAATCAATTGTTTCTGCCCAGTCGAGAAGATATTTTGCTCATCATCAATAAGGGTATCATACTTATCAGGCAAGCTTTCGATATAGTCATGAATATGAGTTGCCTTGGCAGCTGCTTCGACCATTTCCTGACTGGCATCTGGCACACCAAAGCGGATATTGTCTCGGATCGTTCCACTAAACAAGACCGAATCCTGCAAGACAATCCCGACCTTGCTCCGCAGGCTGTCCAAGTCGTAGTCACGAATGTCTTTGCCATCAAAAGAAATGCTACCTGCATCCACATCGTAGAAACGATTGATGAGGTTCATGATGGTTGTTTTCCCCGAACCAGTCGGGCCTACAACTGCTATCATCTGCCCCTTAGGAGCTGAAATGCTGACATCTTTTAAAATCGGCTTGTCTGGCACATAAGAGAAATCAATGTGACTGATTTCAACACCTTCTCGCAATTCCGTAAAGGCAGGCGCATTTTGCGGACGAATCTCTTCTTCTGCATCGAACATTTCTTGGATACGATCCGCTCCAGTAAAGGCCAACTGGAGGCTCCCCCAACTCGCAGCCACCTGGATAATCGGCTGGTAGTACTGCTGAGAAAATTGGGTAAACATAACGATCAAACCTAGGGCTGTCGTTGTTTCGATACTTGGATCGTTCAGCAAGACCGCAGAACCTGCAAAAATGACGATGGCCGTATTGACCAAGCTCATCCCATTCATAACTGGAAAGAGGATGCCTGAGAACATTCTCCCTTTAAAGGTTGCCTTGCGCACGCGCTCATTTTGCTCCACAAAGCCTGCTACGATGTCATCTTGAATTCCTTGTACGATAACAGCTTTCTGTCCAGAAATACTCTCGTCCATGTAGGCGTTGAGTTTCCCTACCTCTTTTTGCTGGAGATTAGTGTACTTACGGGCCATTTTCACAATAAAGACCAACATGAGAAAGGCCACTGGGGTGCTGGCTACTGTTATCAGGGCGAGCGTCACATTTCTTGAAAACATGACAAAAATCAAACCGATGTAAAGAGCAATATTGCTCATAACCTGAACTAGGCTTTCATTGAAGGCTTGAAGAATGTTATCTAAGTCACTCGTGAAGCGAGAAAGGATATCGCCATCCTGATGGCGGTCAAAGAAAGAAACGGTCAAACGGGAAAGTTTGCCAAAGAGGCCCTTACGCATCTCATTTGTCGACTCAGCAATCACACGAGTCATCAAGGTCATGTAAATCAAACTGGATACCACTAAGGCAAGAACAACCAGAGCTAGATTCAGCATCAGAGCTGATAAACTCTGCCAAGCTAGTTCGGAAGTCCCATTTTGATAAGCCAGAACTAGGTTAGCGAGCTCCGTCACTGCTTGACCTGAAAAAACTGGAAAGAGGGCTTGGGCAATCGTCGCAACTGCAACCATCAGAATCACAATGACAAAGGAGAACTTGTAAACTTTAAAATAATTCCAGAAAAATCGAACGGTTTTCATTTTATTCCTCCTTTCCCTTTTGTGTTTCGTAGATTTCGCGGTAGACGGCATTGTTAGCTACCAAGTCTGCATGCCGTCCTTCTCCAATCAAACGCCCTTGATCCAAGACCAAAATCTTGTCCGCATGGACGACTGAACTGATCTTTTGAGCGATGATAATAGTTGTTGTCCCTTTCAGATCTTTATTCAAAGCTTCCTGCACGAGTCTTTCTGACTTGGCATCTAGGGCTGAAGTCGAATCGTCAAAAATCAGGATACGGGGATTGCTGACAATCCCACGGGCAATGGACATCCGTTGCTTTTGTCCACCAGAAAAGTTGGTGCCACGTTCTTCAACCTGACTCTCAAATTTGTTTTCCATGCGCCCGATAAATTCACTGGCTTGGGCAATCCGTGCTGCACGTTCCATTTCTGACACGCTAGCATTTCCTTTCCCTTGACGGAGATTATCTGCAATGGTTCCGCTAAAGAGAATAGCACGTTGCAAGACAATGGAAACTGTTTTACGTAAGGTTCCCTCGCTGACGTCTCGAATATCCTTGCCACCAATCTTGATAGATCCCTCCTGTGGATCAAAAAGTCGTGGAATTAACTGAGCTAGGGTGGACTTCCCTGCTCCAGTCGCCCCAACCACACCAACCATCTGACCAGGCGCAACATCAAAGGTCACATTCTTCAGCATAGGCTCATCGTCATTAGGATAGGTGAAGGTCACATTTTCAAAAGAGAGACTTCCTTCTAACTCTTCATCAGGGAGATCTTTAAAGGTCATCGCTGGCTCGGTATCTAGAATCTCACGGATACGACGCAAAGAAATCATGGCACGACTGACAGAATTTCCTAAAAATCCAACCATGATAATGGTAAAGATAATCTGGCTGAGATAGTTGATAAAGGAAGCAATCGATCCCACAACAGATGGATCTGACTGAGCCATTCCGGCCACCAACCAGATAGAGAGGAAGACCGCCCCATAGCCGACTAACATCATAAAGGGTTCTATAACTGAGAAGGCATAACCGATATAAAGATTTTGGCCGAGAAGCTCGTCTGAGACTTCGGTAAACTTAGCAAACTGCTCTTTTTCCTGCACAAAGGATTTGACTACACGCACACCACGTAGATTTTCCTTAGCGATAGCATTAATCCGTTCAAGAAGGGTTTGAAACTTAGCAAATCGTGGCCCCATCATCCCCATCATGATGGCAGTTAGTGCAAAGATTAGGAGCACCATGAGGACAATCACCCACCAAAGTGACGGAAGAGTGTGAACCGCCAAGATAAAGGAACCGATAAAGAGAAGAGGGAGACGGAAGAGGATTTGAAAAGCCATCATCACCACGTTCTGAATTTGGTTGATATCATTGGTCATTCGGACGACAAGGTTACCCGCATTGAATTGCTCGATATTGGCATAAGAAAAAGTCTGGATCTTGCGAAAAGCGTCTTCACGAAGGTCCGAAGACACTCCTTGAGCAATGTAGGCTGCAAGTGTTACATTGACCCCACCTGCAACCAGACCGACTAGGGCTACTCCTATCAGCCAAGCGCCAATACTATAAATAGCCTCATTTTGACCGGCCAACAAAGCCTCTAACACCTCTTGCAAATAGCGCGGTTGCAAGAGCGAGCTCGCAACCATCAAGCCTGTCATCATTAGGGATGCCAAGGCCTGCCATTTATAGGTTTTTATTTTTTTAATGAGCATATTTCCTCCTAATAAAATAGATAAAGGGAGCGACATCCTGCGTCAGCTCCTTCTCATTCGTTCATATTGATGCTATTCTAGCAAAAAAGAGACATCTTGTCAAAGAAGTCTCCTTATTATAAATTAGTACGCTTTCATCTACAGGTGATGCATGAAAAGGCTTTTTATGGTAAAATGAAAGGAAGAACTCTTACAAGGAGGAAAAGATGAAGAAACAAACCATCGCTGTCTTGGGTCCTGGTTCTTGGGGAACTGCCCTTTCGCAGGTCCTAAACGACAATGGGCACAAGGTTCGAATTTGGGGAAATATTTCTGACCAAATTGATGAAATCAATAACCAACATACAAACAAACGCTATTTCAAAGATATCCTACTCGACGAAAAAATCAAAGCCTATCATGATTTAGAAGAAACACTAAAGGATGTGGATGCTGTTTTATTTGTAGTCCCAACAAAAGTAACGAGACTGGTTGCCCAACAAGTAGCAAAGGTGCTCGATCACAAAGTTGTCATCATGCATGCCTCCAAAGGATTGGAACCAGATAGCCACAAACGTCTATCAACTATTCTTGAAGAGGAAATTCCAGCTGACCTTCGTAGTGAAGTCGTTGTTGTTTCAGGACCGAGTCACGCTGAGGAAACGATTGTACGCGATATTACCTTGATTACCGCAGCCTCCAAAGATCTTGAAACTGCCCAGTACGTCCAAAATCTCTTTAGCAATCACTACTTCCGTCTCTATACTAATACGGATGTTATCGGAGTTGAAACCGCTGGTGCTCTCAAAAACATCATCGCAGTTGGCGCTGGGGCACTACATGGACTAAGATTTGGCGACAATGCCAAGGCGGCTATCATTGCCCGTGGCTTGGCTGAAATCACCCGTCTAGGGGTCGCTCTTGGAGCTAATCCTCTGACTTATAGCGGTCTTTCTGGAGTTGGAGATTTGATTGTAACGGGGACATCTGTCCACTCTCGTAACTGGAGGGCAGGTGATGCTCTCGGTCGTGGAGAATCCCTCGCAGACATCGAAGCAAACATGGGCATGGTTATCGAAGGAATCTCAACAACTCGAGCGGCTTACGAGCTAGCTCAGGAATTGGGTGTCTACATGCCAATCACACAGGCCATCTACCGAGTTATCTATGAAGGTGTCAACATTAAAGAAGCAATCACTGACATCATGAGCAATGAATTTAAAGCAGAAAACGAATGGTCATAGACCTTTATAGAAAGGAACATCATGAAACAAAAAGTCAGAAAAGCAGTCATCCCTGCCGCTGGATTGGGAACTCGTTTCCTCCCAGCAACTAAGGCATTGGCCAAGGAAATGTTACCAATCGTAGACAAACCAACTATCCAGTTTATCGTTGAAGAAGCCCTCAAGTCTGGAATCGAAGATATCTTGGTTGTTACAGGTAAGTCAAAACGTTCCATCGAGGACCACTTCGATTCAAACTTCGAATTGGAATACAACCTCAAAGAAAAAGGGAAAACAGATCTTTTGAAGCTAGTTGATGAAACAACTGGCATGCGCCTGCATTTTATCCGCCAAACACATCCACGTGGTCTCGGCGATGCTGTTTTGCAAGCCAAAGCTTTCGTTGGAAATGAACCTTTTGTCGTTATGCTTGGTGATGACTTGATGGATATCACGGACGAAAAAGCTGTTCCACTTACCAAACAACTCATGGATGACTACGAACGTACCCACGCGTCTACTATCGCTGTTATGCCAGTCCCTCATGACGAAGTATCTGCTTATGGGGTTATTGCTCCGCAAGGCGAAGGAAAAGACGGTCTTTACAGCGTTGAAACCTTCGTTGAAAAACCTGCGCCAGAAGATGCTCCTAGCGACCTTGCTATCATCGGACGCTACCTCCTCACTCCTGAAATTTTCCAAATCCTCGAAAACCAAGCTCCAGGTGCAGGAAATGAAATTCAGCTGACAGATGCAATCGATACCCTCAATAAAACACAACGTGTATTTGCTCGTGAGTTCAAAGGGGCTCGTTACGATGTCGGAGACAAGTTTGGCTTTATGAAAACCTCCATCGACTACGCTCTCAAACACCCACAAGTCAAAGACGACTTGAAAGACTACCTCATCCAACTTGGAAAAGAGTTAGCTGATGGGGAATAGAAGAAAAACAAAGCTCTTAAATAAGGGCTTTGTTTTTTTGTTGAAGCTTGCAATAAAAAAAGCCATCTTTGCAGATGACTTATTAGCAACCGAATCGGTGCTTGCATTTAACTATCCCCCCTACACATAGCTCATTCCCTTATAGCAAAGGAAAATGGCTAGTGCGATAAAAAGTACGGTTGCTCCGATTCGCTGGCTGGTACTGTACATCCTTCTCTCCCATTTAACTGGAAAAATAACTGCTAGAAAGGCACCGCCTACTGCGCCACCAATATGCCCAGCTAGGCTGATTCCTGGAATCAGAACACTTCCAATGATATTGATCACGAAAAGTGTCAGATAGGATTGCCCCAACTGCTGGATATAGGGGTTGCGAGTTGCGTAACGCAAGACGATAATCGCAGCAAATAACCCGTATAGGGAAGTGGATGCCCCAGCAGCGACAACTTTCGGTGTGAAAGCAAAAACAAAGAGATTGCCCATCATTCCAGATAATAGATAGAGAAAGAAGAACTGCTTAGAACCGAAAATCTCCTCCACCTGTCGTCCAAGAAAGTAGAGCGAAATCATATTGACAATGAAATGCTCCCATCCGATATGCACAAATATAGCCGAAAAAAGGCGCCAAATCTGCTCAGGGAACAGGCGAATGATCGGTCCATACATGGCTCCAAACTGAAGCAAGGTATCTGCTCGTTCAAAATTTAAACCTGTAAAAACCAACATCAAGAGAAATACCAATGCTGTTACTAGGAGGAAGAAGCTAGTCACAGGATAACGTTTATCAAAGATTTCCTTCATAGATTAGCACCTCCTGGACGGGAATATCATGGTTTTCCGAGTTAAACTCCTGAACTTGACAAGGATAGATTGTACTCATGGTATGCCCAGCAAAATGCTCCAGATAGCGGTCGTAGTATCCTCCACCATATCCAATCCGATAGCCCTCAGTTGTAAAAGCCAAACCCGGAACATGGATTAAGTCAATCTGAGACGGTTCCACCACTTCCAAGTCTCCTTGCGGTTCCAGTAAACCAAAGGAAGTTTTTACCAACTGCTGTGGATGATAGACCACAAAGTCCATGCGCCCCTTGGGATAGGTTTTGGGTATCAGAACCTTTTTGCCGTCCTTCAGCATCCGCTTGATCAGTTCTTGCGTTTGAAATTCATGAGGGAAGGAGAGATAGGTTGCGATGGTCTTGGCTTCTTGGTAAAAGGGATGCTTTAAAAATCGTTCAGTTAAAACTCGATCCATAGCCTGTTTTTGCTCCTGAGATAGAGTCTTCATTTCTTGCAAAATTTTCTTGCGTAGTTCTGCTTTCATAGACAATTCCTCTACTCTGCTGCCTTCTTTTTTAAGAAACTAGAGACTGCATCTACCCCAATGGCTAAGGCTTCTTCTTTGGGACTCATCTGAGGGTGATGAAGGGCGTAGGGACTATCGATACCTAGCCAGAACATAACGCCATCTACCTTCGAAAGGAGATAACCAAAGTCCTCACCAGTCATAGCTGACTCAATATCAATCAACTCAATTCCGTCTTTCTCTTCAAAAAAGTCCATCAGTTCACGCGCCAAGGCTGGATTGTTCTCAACAGGTAGGTAGCCTCCTTGCTTGAGTTCTACTTCGACTTCCATATCAAAGGCTGCTGCAACCCCTTCTGCGACTGTCTTGACTCTTTTTTGTACCAAGAGGCTCATGTCCTGAGTCAAGGCACGAATGGTTCCGTGTAAAAAGGCTGTATCTGTAATGACATTGTTGGTTGTTCCAGCTTGGAAAACACCAAAGGTCACCACCGCTCCCTCGATTGGGTTGACATTGCGGCTGACAACTGACTGCACTTGGGTTACAAAGTAACTAGCAGCCACCAAGGCATCATTGGCCTCATGTGGAAAAGCAGCGTGTCCCCCTTTTCCTTTGAAACGAATCTTCACTTCACAAGTCCCTGCAAAGAGTGTATGGGTGTTGGTCGCAATCTGTCCAACCTTCAAATCCGGACGAACATGGAGACCATAAAACTGATCTGGCAGCCAGTCCTCAAAAGCACCATCCTCATACATGAGCATCCCACCAGCTTCATTTTCTTCAGCAGGCTGAAATAGGAAGAGCAAATTATTCTTGGGTTGCTCCTCAAGGGCGCGTTCGAGACAGCCCAAGGCAATAGTCATATGAAAATCATGGCCACAGGCATGCATGCGACCTTGGTGTTGAGAGGCGAAAGGTAGACCTGTTTGTTCGACGATAGGCAGACCATCAATGTCTGTTCGCCAACCAATGGTTCGTTCCGGCTGACTTCCCTGCAGGTAGACCAAAATCCCTGTCCGCCAAGTACGAACTTGAACAAAGTCCTTGCCCGTAATCAATTTTTCAATCACATCCAGCAAATAAGCCTGAGTCTTGAACTCTTCCAAGCCAATCTCTGGAATCTGGTGTAAATCTCGTCTAGTCTGAATCAAATCTAACATCTATCGGTCCTCCTTTTGATAGAAGAAAGAGGCTGGAAAAAGGGTTCCGCCTCTTTTTTACTTTTACAATTACAAGGTACGAAGCGCATCCTCTAGCGCTGTTTTTTGTTGAGTTTGGGCATCAATCTCTTTGATGATGCGAGCTGGAACACCTGCTACTACCACGTTTTCTGGGACATCCTGGGTAACAATAGCTCCTGCTGCGACAACTGAACCACTACCGATTTGAACTCCTTCGATAACCACTGCATTGGCACCGATAAGAACATTGTCTCCGACACGGACTGGTTCAGCACTAGCTGGCTCAATCACACCTGCCAAAACTGCACCTGCACCAACGTGACTGTTTTTCCCAACGATAGCACGACCTCCAAGGATGGCACCCATGTCAATCATGGTTCCAGCACCGATTTCAGCACCGATATTGATAACAGCTCCCATCATGATAACAGCATTGTCACCAATTTCAACCTGGTCACGGATAATAGCACCTGGCTCGATACGAGCATTGATAGCACGTTTATCTAACAAAGGAACTGCAGAATTACGAGCATCTTGCTCGACAACGTAATCTTGATTTTCTACCAAACCTTCAAGAAGCGGAGCCACGTCCTTCCAGTCTCCGAATAAAACATTTCCTAGTTTGACAACAGAGCTTGGCACAGCAGTTGCAAGTTCTCCCTCAAAAGTTACTTTGACACTGGTTTTCTTTTCCGCATTGGCGATAAATTGGATAATTTCTTGAGCGTTCATTTTTGTAGCAGTCATAGGTGCCTCCTGGTTCGTTATAATGATACCTATTCTACCAAAAAAGGCTTCAAATTTGAAGCCTCAACTATCAAATAATCATCTTTACCTGGCTTGTTTTGCTTCTTCTACAGATAAAAAAATCATCGGAACGATAATCAACACCATAGCCAAGGCCAAAAAACCATCCATGACCAATCCCAGAAAAAGAACACTTAATAAAGCTGAAGAGAGCGGTTCGCTAGCACTCACCACCGATACAACCAGCGGGGAAACGAGTGACACAGCCTTCATAGATAGGAAGAAGGCAAAAGCAGTACCAAACACGGCAATCGTCAGACAAATCAGCACACTTACCAGATCCACTTGAAAACTTATCTGATAAATAGGGTAAAGGAAATTACTAAAGAGACCTGCCAGAATCATCCCCCAACCAACAGTCGGAACAAATCCGTAGCGCCGTGCAAAGCGTTGAGGAAGGATAACATTAAACATGACCCCTACTGCACTGAGCAAACCTGTCACTAGAGCCAAAGGTGTCATGGATAACTGGGACAAATCCCCTTTTGTAGCCATCAAAAAAACACCTAGCATGGCAATCAAAACATAGAACACAGCTGTAATAGAAGCCTTCTTCTGGTAAATGATTCGATTGTAAAACAGGATAAAAACAGGGCTGATAAATTGCAAAATGGTCGCCGTCGTCGCATTGGAATACTCAACGCAAAGATAGAAGAAAAACTGCACAGAAAAAATACCTAGAATAGCATAGGCTAAAAAAGGTAGATAATTTTTCTTATCACGCCAGATGTCCAACAAGCGGCTACGCAACTGAAAGGCAGATAGACCTAAAACCAAACTCCCCGCCACTAGTAAACGCATAGAAGTAATCCATCCAGAAGACACTGGATAATGAGTGAAAAAATACTCTCCTAAAATCCCACAAATCCCCCAGATTAGGCCTGAGAGTAGCGAGTATACTGTTCCCTTAACAATCTTTTTCTGATAATGATTCATATTATTATTGTAACACGAAACCAACAAAGAAAAAAGTAGCAACAAGGAGAAATTACTAACCTTGCTACTACTCTTTCTTAACGATTAAATAGACGTGAACGTCCTGAAGAACCACTTTGAGTATTTCCACTCGAACTTGAACTTCCAGAGCTACTGCTTGAACTTGAGCTTGGAGGAGTCACTGCTGGAATGCTTCCTAGAATATTCTTCCATGCGTTCAGATAATCTGCATCGCTTCCTCCAATAGCAAAGCGATAGGTGGTCACTGGGGCACCTTCTTTAGTAGCCCAGTAGCTCGTTACTGTTGATCCAGAAAGTTCGATTTCCTTACCATTGATGGAAACTTTGCCGGGCTTTTGGCCTGTAGACCGGAGAACTTGCGACTTGGTCACACTTGGATCCAGATTAAAGCGCTCATTCCCCCATATTCCAGGTTCAGCTTGTTGGATAGCATTGACCAAGTGGGCCATATAGTTGGCATTACGGTAGTGGCCTGCTCCTTTGGCTAGTGGTCGGTTATCATCGTGACCTAACCAGCCACCCAAAGTCAAGCGAGGTGTAGAAAGCATGAGCCACATATTTTCATCTTCATTGGTCGTACCAGTTTTTCCGATCCAGTCAGCACGAGCTAGGGATGGATTGATAGTAGTCAAGTCCGTCTGGAAACTTGAAGTAATCCGAGACGAGATAACATCCCGAAGGAGACTTTGCATGATGGTTGCTGTCGCTTTTGAATAAACCTGGACAGGCTCATCCTTGTGCTCGTATACCACTCGACCATCCGTTGACTCGATCTTTGCGATCATATGTTTCTTATGGTAAACTCCGTTGTTGGCTAGAGTCTGATACCCGTTGGTATGCTGGGCAACTGTAACGTCAATCCCCCCACCCATCGGTAAACTTTCAATCCCATATTCTGGGATTTCGTAACCCATTTTTTCCATATAGCCTTTGACATCCACACCCTTCTCTCGAAGCGTACGATACGTCCAGTAGGCTGGGATATTCCATGAGTAGTTAAGGGCTTCTCCCAATGTCATCATGCCCGTACCAGGACTATTGACATACATGATGGGATTCCCGTTTGAGAAGTTGGTAGGATAGTTTGACAAGATACTTGCACTTCCCATCAAACCTTGGTCAATAGCGATACCATAGGCCAATATAGGTTTTGTGGTTGAAGCTGGAGAACGCTTGGTATCGATAGCGTGATTGTTCTGATTTTCTTGATAATTACGACCACCAACAAATCCAAGGATAGCTCCCGTTTGGTTGTCCATGAGGACATTCCCCACCTCAGGCTGGCCTGTCGAATCATCTAGCAGATAGCCGTAGGTCGCAACCGCATTTTGCATCGCAGCATGAACATTTTTATTGATAGTTGTCGTAATCTTATATCCACCATTTTCAATTTCCTTAGTGGCTAAATCGCGATAGGATTTCTGAATGGACTCATTCTTTAATTCTTGCGCAGAGACATTATCTCGTTGGACAAGGTAGTCGTACATGCGGTCAGTAGCTTCTGCCAAGGTTGCATAGTAGAGATAGTCACGCGAAGTACCACTAACACTACCTGATGGTAGGAAGTCTTTCTTAAAGTCATAATCTTTGTACTTATCGTAGTCTTCCTGACTTAGAGCCCCTGTCCGGTACATATTGTAGAGGACATCCTTGGCACGCTTAATTCCCAAAGCCATGTCCTCATCACTCTTCATACTACCATCAGATTCATAAGGAGAATAACTGATTGGACTCTGTGGCAACCCTGCGATAAAGGCAGCTTGAGGGATCGTTAAATCCGAAGCATTGACCCCAAAGATTCCTTCTGCAGCCTGCTGGGCACCTGCAATATTTTGACCTTTATGATTGCGACCAAAAGGAGCTATGTTAAGGTAGGTTGTCAAAATCTCATCCTTACCCATAGCCCGTTCTAAAGCTAGAGCATCAATAATCTCTTTAGCCTTACGAGCTAGAGTTGGAGCATCCCCCACCACTTGCTGCTTGATGACCTGCTGGGTCAAGGTCGAACCACCACTAGACGAGCCTAGACCGACAAAGGTTCCCAAGGTCGCACGAATAACGGCCTTAGGCACAACTCCCTTGTGCTCATTGAAATGCTCGTCCTCTGTCGCAACAATGGCTTTCTTAAGGTTGTCTGAGATAGCATCTGAAGCGACTGAAGTGCGCAATAAATCGCCCTCGATCGAGGCAATGGTACTGCCGTCAGAATAAGTGATTTCTGAGATGGAGGCAATATCCTTCACTTGCTTGACCAACTCTTCTGCTTGAGGGACCTGGGCCTTGTCAAATAGAGCGACTCCATAACCCATAGCTACACCAGCGCCAAACAGTCCACCGATAAAGCCTAGGATAAAGAGAGTGTTAAAAACTATTTTAAACCCACTCAAAACTTTAGCAAAAATAGACCCAGCCTTTCTAACTTTGTCAGAAGAGGCCCCCTTTTTACCGGTTTTCTTATTAGCCAGTTTTTCTGCTAGTCTTTTCTTCCATTTTACAATTCGTTGCATTAGCTGCTGGAAAAAATGCAGCATTTTTGTTTTTAATTCATTAATTCTTTCTTTCATGAATGTCCTCGCTTTCTCTATTATACCATAAAAGGGAAACTTTCAATAAAATAGCCACTTTCTTCCCTATTCCACTAGGCTATTGTCCGAGTTTGTGATACAATAGGTAGAAACAATATTTTATAAAGGAGAAAAGACACATGCACATTTTTGATGAGCTAAAAGAGCGTGGTTTGATTTTTCAAACGACTGATGAAGAAGCTTTGCGTAAAGCCCTAGAAGAAGGTCAAGTTTCTTATTATACTGGCTACGATCCAACTGCTGATAGCCTTCACCTCGGCCACCTTGTCGCAATCTTGACCAGTCGTCGCTTGCAGTTAGCAGGTCATAAACCATATGCGCTCGTTGGCGGTGCTACAGGTCTCATCGGAGATCCGTCCTTCAAAGATGCTGAGCGTAGTCTCCAAACAAAAGACACAGTAGAGGGCTGGGTCAAGTCTATCCAAGGGCAACTTTCTCGTTTTCTTGACTTTGAAAATGGTGAAAATAAGGCTGTCATGGTCAACAACTACGACTGGTTTGGCAGTATCAGCTTCATTGACTTCCTCCGTGACGTCGGAAAATACTTCACTGTCAACTACATGATGAGTAAGGAATCTGTGAAGAAACGGATCGAGACAGGGATTTCTTACACTGAGTTTGCCTACCAAATCATGCAAGGGTACGACTTCTATGTCCTTAACCAAGACTACAATGTTACTCTGCAAATCGGTGGTTCTGACCAGTGGGGAAATATGACAGCTGGTACCGAATTGCTTCGTCGTAAGGCTGACAAGACTGGTCACGTGATCACTGTTCCACTCATCACAGACGCAACTGGTAAGAAATTTGGTAAGTCAGAAGGAAACGCAGTTTGGCTTAACCCTGAAAAGACTTCTCCATACGAAATGTACCAATTCTGGATGAACGTGATGGATGCTGACGCTGTTCGCTTCTTGAAAATCTTTACCTTCTTGTCACTCGATGAGATTGAAGACATCCGCAAAGAGTTTGAAGCGGCTCCACACGAACGCTTGGCACAAAAGGTCCTCGCTCGTGAAGTCGTGACTCTTGTTCACGGAGAAGAAGCTTACAAAGAAGCCCTTAACATCACCGAGCAACTCTTTGCTGGAAACATCAAAAACCTTTCTGTCAAAGAACTCAAACAAGGACTTCGTGGAGTGCCAAACTACCAAGTAAAAGCAGACGAAAACCACAATATCGTGGAACTCCTCGTGTCATCTGGTGTGGTGAATTCAAAACGCCAAGCCCGTGAAGACGTCCAAAACGGAGCTATCTACGTCAACGGCGACCGTATCCAAGACCTTGACTATGTCTTGAGTGACGCAGATAAGTTAGAAAACGAACTCACTGTTATCCGCCGCGGGAAGAAGAAATACTTTGTGTTGACTTACTAAATTGTTAAACATTTACCTATAAACAAAGGAGTTACCCTCGAGAAAGGTAACTCCTTTTTGCTGTGAATAGTCCCCACCTATCCCTTAATAGACAGGCTACGCAGGACTATGCGTAAGGTTGTTAGATTATGTAGGATAGAGAGGTTTGAAGGACTGAGCCAATTAAACAAGCCAAAGCCAATCAAACTACTATTTACGACAACGGTATCTTGAATATTCTTCTTGATGAGTGTTTGCAAAGATGATGATAGCCAATCCAACTCTTGGAAGAAATCCAAACGATTATCTAACAATAAGATATCGCTCATCTGCTTAGAAATATCTGCACTCTCATTCATCACCACACCGATATCTGATAGGGTTAGAGCCGCTGAGTCATTCAATCCATCTCCAACCATCAAAATCGTGTGACCTGCTTTCTGCAGTTCCTCTACTAACTCAAATTTCCCATCAGGTTTCAAGTCTGTATAGACCTGATCAAAGGGCAAATCTTTGACTAATTCCTCTGTCCTAACCAAGGTGTCCCCTGTTGCCAGAATCAATTTTTTCCCTTGTGCCTTAAGTTTCTCCAAGGCTGCTTTTGCTTCTTTTCTCAAAGGAGTATGAATGCAGAACATTCCAATCAATTCATTCTGATAAGCCAAGAATAAGAGATTGTAGTGACTCTTGTACTCTTCAATTAAAGCATTTTGTTCTGAACTGATATGAATCTGCTCATCCTGCATCAAGACATAATTCCCAATAAGAACTGGTTGGCCATCTATATGAGATTTGATCCCCTTGCTTGCAATATATTGGAGTTTCCCATGCATTTCCTCATGTTCAATTCCCTCTATCTCAGCTTGCTTGACGATGGCATTAGCAATAGGATGATAAATGTGTTCCTCAAGACAGGCACTGATTCTGAGAATATCTTCCTCACTATAGTCCCCAAAAGGTAACACCTTTTCAACTATAGGATAACTAGTTGTGATTGTTCCCGTCTTATCAAACAAGAAAGTATCAACTTCCAGATATTTCTCCAGAACATCCCCATCCTTAATCACCATTTCACGGTTCAACCCCTCCTTGATAGCTGTCAAATAAGCTACAGGAGTAGAGATTTTCAAAGCGCAGGAGAAATCGACTAATAGGAAAGAAATAGCCTTAGAAAAAGAACCTGTTAATAGGTAAGTTAGCCCAGCCCCCAAGAAATTATATTTGACGACCTTATCCGCCATCTTGATGAAATAGCGTTGTTTCGTTTTCTTGTTTTCTTCAGATTTCTTCATTAACTCAATCAGTTGTAAAATCCGGCTGTTCATCTGATTATCGGTTACACGAATGCGTAACTCTCCAGTTTCTAATACTGTATTTGCACAAACCAAATCAGACTCTCTTTTTTCAACTGGAAAACTCTCTCCCGTCAAGGAACTTTCGTTGACCATACCTAAACCTGAAACTACTTGTCCATCAAACAGAATTTCATTTCCTTGAGATAGGACCAAGACATCTCCTATTTGAACATCGGAACTCTTGATACTAACAACCGTATCGCCCTGTACTAAGAATACGTCGCTCTCTTTTGCAAGAAGGCTTTGTTCTAAATCTGTTGCAGTTTTTTTCAAAGACCACTGATCTAAATGATTCCCCAAATCAAGCATAAACATGATATTGCTAGCTGTCTTGGATTGGTTCATAAACAAGGACAATAAAATCGCCGAACAGTCCAAGACTTCCATCGTTAGTTCCTTACGCGCTAGTGTTTGATAGGCTTCTCTAATATAACCCAAAGCCTGATAACAAGTCCATATATAGCGAATAGGATACGGCACAAAACTACGAAAAAGTACACGCTTAATCGCTGCACCTGAAACAATAGAATAAGCACTCTCTTCTCTACGAATGGGAAGAGTCATCAACTCAGAAACTTTCCCTTTATCAATTCTTTTTAAAAAGGCTTCTGCATTATCTAATACAGAAAAGCCTTCTTTTATGCGTAGAGTAAAGTGCTGTTGATCCATGTAAAACTGGATAGACTCAATCCCCTTTTCATCTCTCGCCAAGGAACGAAGATAGTCTTGAATATCCAAGGTGAGTGAAAAAGAAGATGATAGTCGGATATGTTGGTATCCTCTATGTAGCACTTTAAAAGACATATTATTCTCCTATAAGGCTATCTAATTGCTCTTCTTTTTTCTCTTGCTCGTACAAATATTTGGCATCTTGCAAGACATCGTCTCCATGTTGTTTCACAACAGAAACAGATGCATCTAGCCCGTCTTTCAACTTGTAAGCCTTAGCCAAAGCTTTAGAATAACCTTTTTTAGCTTCCTTACTTGCCAAGATTTTCAAACCAAGGGTACCAAATGCGACACCACCCAAAAAGAGTGATGATTTTTTCGCAACTTTTGCAACGGTTAATACTTCTTTTAACATACTTATTTCCTCCTTATCATTATTATATAGAAATTTAGATATAAAAGCAATTTTATTCTATAAATTGGAGAATTAGTTTTATTTCTACTGAATCTCCCATCTACTTATTTCTAAAGTTGCTTTCATTTGCCTCTTTTGATACACTTAAACTATGAATACAAACCTCAAACCCAAACTTCAGCGTTTTGCTTCTGCGACTGCCTTTTCCTGCCCTATCTGCCAAGAAAATCTGGCCTTGGTAGAGTCTAGCCTCAAGTGTAGCAACCGCCATTCTTTTGATCTGGCAAAATTCGGCTATGTCAACTTGGCTCCGCAAATCAAGCAATCTGCCAACTACGACAAGGAAAACTTCCAAAACCGCCAGCAAATTCTTGAAGCTGGTTTTTATCAGGCTATTTTAGAAGGTATCTCGGACTTACTAACAACTAATCCATCCGCAAAAACAGTCTTGGATATCGGTTGTGGCGAAGGTTTCTACTCTCGTAAACTCCAAGAAAGTCACTCTGATAAAACCTTCTATGCCTTTGACATTTCAAAAGACTCGGTCCAAATCGCAGCTAAAAGTGAACTCAACTGGTCAGTTAATTGGTTTGTCGGTGACCTGGCTCGACTTCCTATAAAAGACGCCAGTATGGATATCCTGCTCGACATCTTTTCACCTGCCAACTATGGGGAATTCCGTCGCGTTTTATCCAAAGATGGCATCTTGATCAAGGTCATCCCGACTGAAAATCACCTCAAAGAAATCCGTCAAAGGGTACAAGACCAGCTGACAAACAAGGACTATTCCAACCAAGATATCAAGGAACATTTCCAGGAATACTTCAGCATCCAATCTAGCCAAATAGCTTCCCTAACCAAACCCATCACAGCCGAGCAACGCCAAGCTTTACTTAGCATGACCCCCCTTCTCTTTCATGTTGACCAGACCAAAATTGACTGGAGTCAACTGACAGAGATTACCATTGAGGCAGAGATTTTGGTTGGGAAAGCACTGTAAATAAAACTTTCAGATAAGACAAAACCCGCACCTCCTCTTGAGGTGTGGGTATAAATCGCGATTTTTCAACTGTCTATCCGAAAAGTGGAAAAAATTTTAACCTCTCCATTTATTTTCGATTCGAAATAACAAATTTATCAATAAATAGCAAGTGAAATGAGGCAAGTGATGCCCCATAACAACATCCATGAAAAGAGATTTCTTGATGAGTCAGTGGAAAGGAACTACTATTACCCATATAAAGGCATGACCAAATCACAAATAGTATCCAAAATAAATCAGTCCATTTATATTTTGAAAAATATTTTTTCCACATAAGAACACCTTCTTTCCTGCAATCATATTACAACACTTCGTGTAAGCGGATACAAGAAATGTGAGGTAATCAACTAAGAAGAAGCATGAGGTTGAAAGAGAGTGTTAAACCTTCAATACGTCTATGATTTCTCTCTTTTTAGACCAGATTGATTCAAATCAACATTATTCAAAAAAAGCGAATTTCAATCGAAACTCGCTTTTTTACAAAATGTATTAGTATAAATTTGTATCTTAGTTCAAGTGCCAGATATCTTCGTTGTACTGAGCGATTGTACGGTCAGATGAGAAGAATCCTGCTTTAGCAATGTTAACGATAACTTTATCCAACCATGTATCACGGTCTTCGTAGTCAGCAAGCATTTGCTCTTTGACTTTGATGTAGTCTTCCAAGTCAAGGAGAGTCATGAACCAGTCTTTGTTGATCAATTCGTTGTAAAGACGTTCCAAGCGCTCTTTCTTACCTACTGCAAGAACAGCATCGCTGACGATGAAGTCAACCAATGGTTTGATAGCTTCACGAGCGTAGAATTCGCTTGATTTGTAAGCTGCTTTTGCGTAAAGGTCGATAACAGTTTCTGAATCTTCACCGAAGATGTAGATGTTTTCGTCGCCAACCAATTCAGCGATTTCCACGTTAGCTCCGTCCATAGTACCAAGAGTCAAAGCTCCGTTCAACATGAATTTCATGTTACCAGTACCTGAAGCTTCTTTAGAAGCAAGTGAGATTTGTTCTGAGATGTCACATGCTGGGATAAGGAAGCTTGCTGCAGTAACGTTGTAGTTTTCAACCATAACCACTTGCAAGTGTGGAGCTACAGCTGGGTCGTTAGCAATCACTTCTGACAAGCAAAGGATCAAGTGAATGATGTCTTGAGCGATTGTGTAGGCAGGAGCTGCTTTACCACCAAAGAAGACTGTGATTGGACGAGCAGGGATGTTGCCAGCCTTGATATCAAGGTATTTGTGGATGACATACAAAGCGTTCATTTGTTGGCGCTTGTACTCGTGCAGACGTTTGATTTGGATATCAAAGATAGAGTTTGTGTTGATTTCCACACCTTGATGTTCTTTCAAGTGACGAGCCAATTTACGTTTGTTGTGAGCTTTGATGCTTTCCAATTTTTCTTTGACAGCAGCCTTGTCTTCGTATGACAAGAGTTTTTCAAGCTCATCTGCTTCATGGTGCCAACCATGTCCAATGATCTCATCCAAGTAGTGAGACAAGCTTGGATTAGCATGCATGAGCCAACGACGGAATGTGATACCGTTTGTTTTGTTGTTGAATTTTTCTGGGTAGATGTCGTAGAAAGCTTTCAACTCTGAGTTCTTCAAGATTTCAGTGTGAAGAGCTGCAACCCCGTTAACGCTGTATCCGTAGTGGATATCCATGTGAGCCATGTGAACACGTCCGCTCTCATCGATGATTTGAACAGCTGGGTCTTTGTATTCTGCCTTCACACGACGGTCCAATTCTTCGATGATTGGTACCAAGTGAGGAACTACTTCTTGCAAGAATTCAAGAGGCCATTTTTCAAGGGCTTCAGCAAGGATTGTGTGGTTAGTGTAGGCAGTCATGCTACGAACGATAGAGATTGCTTCATCAAGTTCGATACCACGTGCAGTCAAGAGACGAATCAATTCAGGAATCACCATTGATGGGTGAGTATCATTGATTTGTACAACTGCATAGTCCGCAAGGTCATGCAAGTTGCTTCCTTTTTCGATTGCTTCGTCGATGATCAATTGTGCACCGTTTGAAACCATGAAGTATTGTTGGAAGATACGGAGCAATTCACCTTGCTTGTCGCTATCGTCTGGGTAAAGGAAGAGAGTCAAGTTGCGAGCGATATCTGTCTTATCAAAGTTGATACCGTCTTCGATGATAGAAGAATCAACTGAATCCAAGTCAAACAAACGCAAGCGGTTTTTAGTAGCTGTCTTGTAACCAGGTACATCGATATCGTAAAGAGTAGATGTCAATGTGAAGTGTGCAAATGGCACTTGGTAGCTACGGCTTGAGCGAACCAACCAGTTTTGCTCTGTCAACCAAGCGTTAGGAATCGTTTCTTGTTGGTTGTTTTTAAGAACTTGTTGGAAAAGACCGAAGTGGTAGTTCAAACCAACACCGTCACCATTCAAACCAAGTGTAGCGATTGAGTCGATAAAGCAGGCTGCCAAACGTCCCAAACCACCGTTACCAAGTGATGGTTCCAATTCTACTTCTTCGATTTCGATCAACTCTTTACCTGCAGCTGCAAGTTCTTTTTTCACATCGTCGTAAAGACCAAGGTTAATCAAGTTATTTGACAAGAGTTTACCGATCAAGAACTCAGCTGAGATGTAGTAAACTTTTTTCTTACCAGTGTTGACTGGTTTTTGGCTGCTTGCAAGTTTGCTGTAGTTAAGAAGAGCAAGGTAAAGCTCTTCATTGCTACATTCTGCAATGGTTTTATTGTAACGTTTTTGTACAAATTCGTTTAATGGTAACATGTTTATGTGTCTCCTGATATTGTCTTATTTCTTTAATTCTACCAAATTTTCATTGATTCGGCGATAAATTGTAGTCAAGTCAAGCAAAGTTTCTTCAACAGCTGGTGTGAGTTGGTCTGCTGTCATACGCCATGACCAGTTTCCACCAAGAGTAGATGGGAAGTTCATGCGAGCTGCCTCATCCAATTCTAGTAAATCTTGCATAGTTGCAATAGCCATGAAGCTAACAGATGAAAATACTGTGCGAAGCATTGCGTGTGGCACTGTTTCGTACTCTTTACGGTTCGTGTAACGAGCCATGTATTCACGAGTTGGATCGTCGATCTCATTACGGTACCAACCAAGGACCGTATTGTTGTCGTGTGTTCCTGTGTACATAACAGAGTTGGCAGGTGCCAAGTGTGGGCTATCGATACTTTCGTCTTCTGGGTTGAAGGCGAATTGAAGAATCTTCATTCCTGGGAAGCCAGTACGTTCGCGTAACTCAATCACTTCATCTGTCATGAAACCAAGGTCTTCTGCGATGATGTTTAGCTCACCAAGTTTTTTCTTAACGGCTGCAAAAAGTTTGTAGCCAGGACCTTTCACCCATTTACCAGGTGCTGCTGTATCGGAACCAGCAGGAATTTCCCAGTAAGATTCGAACCCGCGGAAGTGGTCGATACGAACGATATCGTAGATCTTGAAGCTTTCGCGCAAACGTTCAATCCACCATTTGTAACCGTCTTTGTCCATTGCTTCCCAGTCATAGATTGGGTTCCCCCAAAGCTGACCAGTGGCAGAAAACTCATCTGGTGGGCATCCTGCGATACAAGTTGCTTTACCATTGGCATCTGTCTTAAAGAGATGTGGATTTGCCCACATGTCGCTTGAATCTTCCGCTACGTAGATAGGCATGTCCCCAACAATTTCGATGTGGTTATCGTTAGCATAGGCTTTCAATTTCAACCATTGTTGGAAGAAGAAGTATTGAGTCACACGGTGGTAAACCAACTTGTCTGCCAATTTCTCACGGTAGCTTTCAAGTGCTGAAGCTTTACGAGCACGAGCATCTGCATCTGGCCATTCTGTCCAAGCAAGATTGTCAAAATGCTCTTTGATAGCCATATATTCTGCGAAGAGTTCGAGCCATGATTGGTTGTCTTTAGCAAACTTCTCAAAATCTTTGACATCACCCACTTCCAAGAAGCGTTTAACTGCTTTTTCTAAAAGCGGACGACGTGCATAATAAATCTTCGCATAGTCAACTTCAGATGCATCGCTACCAAAGTCAACACCTTTAAGATCACTGGCTTCGAGCAAGCCTTGCTCTACCAAGATATCAAGGTCTATAAAATGCGTATTTCCAGCAAAGGCCGAGAATGATTGGTATGGAGAATCTCCATAGCTTGTTGTCCCGAGAGGGAGGATTTGCCAGTAACGTTGCTTCGTACGAACCAAGAAATCAACGAAATCATAGGCAGTCTGGCCAAATGATCCAATCCCGTATGCTCCTGGCAGAGAAGAGATGTGCATCAACACACCACTTTGACGTTTTTTCATAATAGCACCTCATGTGTTTGTTATAAAACGTTGCGCAATTAAGGCGCAAACGTTTGCGTTAATTTAAGTATAACGCATTTCAAAAACAAATGCAAGCGTTTTTAAAAAATTTTTTTGAATTATTTTAATCAAACAAAACTTGTTGCCACTGATATTTTATGAAATAAGCGAAAAAATTTTAAAGATTTTCTGATTTAAGATAATTCATTCCCAATATCTGCTCTATTTTCTGAAAAACCGAGCCGAATTTACGCAATCGTTTTCCTAATATATTTTCAATTCAAAAAAAACAAACATTTTAAGTTCTTTCCTATATATGGGCTTTAACAAATGTTTGAAACCTTAAAATTTTTTTAAAAAATTTCCTAAAAACGCTTGCAACCGTTTTCTGTTTGTGCTATACTAAGTTCGTAAAAGAAAACGTTTGCGTTTTCTCATTAAATTATTTTTGTTATTCTTTAGGAGGAATACACTATGTCATCTAAATTCATGAAGAGCGCTGCTGTGCTTGGAACTGCTACTCTTGCTAGCTTACTTTTGGTAGCTTGCGGAAGCAAAACTGCTGATAAGGCTGCTGATTCTGGTTCATCTGAAGCAAAAGAAATCACTTTCTACGTTGAAGACCAATACAAAGCCTACGCTGAAAAAGTTGCTGCAGCTTATGAAAAAGAATCAGGTACAAAAGTTAACATCAAATCAGGTGACCAACTTGGTGGACTTGACAAACTTTCACTTGACAACCAATCAGGTCAAGCTGCTGACGTTATGATGGCACCATACGACCGCGTAGGTAGCCTTGGTACTGACGGACAACTTTCAGAAGTTACTTTGAGCGATGGTGCAAAAACAGATGATAAAACTAAATCTCTTGTAACAGCTGCTGACGGTAAAGTTTACGGTGCTCCTGCCGTTATTGAGTCACTTGTTATGTACTACAACAAAGACTTGCTAAAAGAAGCTCCAAAAACTTTTGCTGAATTAGAAGAACTTGCTAAAGACAGCAAATACGCTTTCGCTGGTGAAGATGGCAAAACTACTGCATTCCTAGCCGACTGGACAAACTTCTACTACGCATACGGACTCCTTGCTGGTAACGGTGGTTACGTATTCGGACAAAACGGTAAAGACGCTAAAGACATCGGTCTTGCAAACGACGGTTCTATCACAGGTATCAACTACGCTAAATCTTGGTACGAAAAATGGCCTAAAGGTATGCAAGATACTGAAGGTGCTGCAAACTTGATCCAAACTCAATTCCAAGAAGGTAAAACAGCTGCTATCATCGACGGTCCTTGGAAAGCTCAAGCATTCAAAGATGCTAAAGTAAACTACGGTGTTGCTACTATTCCAACTCTTCCAAATGGTAAAGAATACACACCATTCGGTGGTGGTAAAGCTTGGATCATCCCATCAAGCACTAAGAACCTTGAAGCTGCACAAAAATTTGTAGACTTCCTTGTTTCAACTGAACAACAAAAAGCATTCTACGATGCAACTAACGAAATCCCAGCTAACACTGAAGCTCGTTCATACGCTGAAGGCAAAAACGATGAGTTGACAACAGCTGTTATCAAACAGTTCAAGAACGCTCAACCAATGCCAAACATTTCTCAAATGTCAGCAGTTTGGGATCCAGCTAAAACAATGCTCTTTGACGCTGTAAGTGGTAAAAAAGATGCTAAGACAGCTGCTAACGATGCTGTAACATTGATCAAAGAAACAATCAAACAAAAATTTGGTGAATAATTGAATTCGTTACAAGGGGGGAGAATACAAATCCCCCTTTGATTTTATAAATTTACGAATGATTGCAGTTGCCTATCTAGTGATTGGAGACAAACTTCAATCTCGTATCCTATGAAAGGAGTATTCATGGAAAACCAACAACCTAGCAAAGCAGCCTTGCTTTCAGTGATTCCTGGGTTAGGACAGATTTACAATAAACAAAAGGCAAAAGGTTTTATCTTCCTTGGTGTCACTATCGTATTTGTTCTTTATTTCCTAGCACTTGCAGCCCCTGAATTGCACAATTTGATCACTCTTGGTGACAAGCCAGGTCGTGATAATTCCCTCTTTATGCTGATTCGTGGTGCCTTCCATTTAATCTTTGTAGTCGTTTATGTGCTCTTTTATTTCTCAAATATTAAAGATGCACATACAATCGCAAAACGTATTAACAATGGAATTCCTGTCCCACGTACTTTTAAAGATATGATCAAAGGTATTTATGAGAATGGTTTCCCTTACCTCTTGATCATCCCATCTTACGTCGCTATGACATTTGCGATTATCTTCCCAGTTATCGTAACCTTGATGATTGCCTTTACCAACTATGACTTCCAACACTTGCCACCAAACAAATTGTTGGACTGGGTTGGTTTGACTAACTTTACAAACATCTGGAGCTTAAGTACCTTCCGTTCAGCCTTCGGTGCGGTTCTTTCTTGGACCATCATCTGGGCCTTGTCTGCTTCTACTTTGCAGATTGTGATTGGTATCTTCACCGCTATCATTGCTAACCAACCATTTATCAAAGGAAAACGTATCTTTGGTGTTATTTTCCTTCTTCCTTGGGCTGTTCCAGCCTTCATCACTATCTTGACATTCTCAAACATGTTTAATGATAGTGTCGGTGCCATAAACACTCAAGTATTGCCTATCTTGGCTAAGGTTCTTCCTTTCCTTGACGGTGCTCTTATCCCTTGGAAAACAGACCCAACTTGGACCAAGATTGCCTTGATTATGATGCAAGGTTGGCTAGGATTCCCATACATCTACGTTTTGACTTTGGGTATCTTGCAGTCAATTCCTAACGACCTCTACGAAGCGGCTTATATCGATGGTGCCAATGCTTGGCAAAAATTCCGCAACATCACTTTCCCTATGATTTTGGCTGTTGCAGCACCAACATTGATCAGCCAATACACCTTCAACTTTAACAACTTCTCTATCATGTACCTCTTCAACGGCGGAGGTCCTGGTAGCGTTGGTGGTGGAGCCGGTTCAACTGATATCTTGATCTCATGGATTTATCGTTTGACAACAGGTACATCTCCTCAATACTCTATGGCGGCAGCTGTTACCTTGATCATCTCTATCATTGTCATCTCTATCTCTATGATCGCATTCAAGAAACTACACGCATTTGATATGGAGGACGTCTAAGATGAATAACTCAATCAAACTCAAACGTAGACTGACTCAAACCCTCACTTACCTCTACTTGATTGGTCTTTCAATCGTGATTATCTATCCACTTTTGATTACTATTATGTCAGCCTTCAAGACTGGTAACGTCGTAGCTTTTAAACTAGATGCTAACGTCGACTTTAGCTTTGCCAACTTCCAAGGGCTCTTCACTGAAACCTTGTACGGCACTTGGTACCTCAACACTTTGATTATCGCTTTGATTACAATGGCTGTTCAAACAAGTATCATCGTACTTGCTGGTTACGCCTACAGCCGTTACAACTTCTTGGCTCGTAAACAAAGTTTGGTCTTCTTCTTGATCATCCAAATGGTGCCAACTATGGCCGCTTTGACAGCCTTCTTCGTTATGGCCCTTATGTTGAACGCCCTTAACCATAGCTGGTTCCTCATCTTCCTATATGTCGGTGGTGGTATCCCAATGAACGCTTGGTTGATGAAAGGTTACTTCGACACAGTACCAATGTCTCTTGATGAATCAGCAAAACTAGATGGTGCAGGACACTTCCGTCGCTTCTGGCAAATTGTTCTCCCACTCGTTCGTCCAATGGTTGCAGTACAAGCGCTCTGGGCCTTCATGGGACCTTTCGGAGACTATATCCTCTCTAGTTTCTTGCTTCGTGAGAAAGAATACTTTACAGTTGCCGTTGGTCTACAGACCTTTGTCAGCAATGTGAAAAACTTGAAGATTGCCTACTTCTCAGCAGGTGCTATCCTCATCGCCCTTCCAATCTGTATTCTCTTCTTCTTCCTACAAAAGAACTTTGTTTCAGGACTTACAAGTGGTGGCGACAAGGGATAATCTATCCCCGCCACCCTTTTTCATTTTGGATCTTGTTGCTAAAGCTGCAGGATTGGACACAAGATCGCAAATAGTAGCAAAATCCGCTTTTCAATCAGCAATTTATCTACTAGACTTGAAATAAAGCACATTTCTCTATATAATAATACTCATATAGAAAACACTTTTAGAAAGATGCCTATGCTTCCATATCCATTCTCGTATTTCTCTAGTATCTGGGGATTTCGTAAGCCCCTGTCAAAACGTTTCGGACTCAACTGGTTTCAGCTTCTCTTTACGAGCATTTTCCTCATCAGTTTGTCTATGGTTCCGATTGCCATTCAAAACAGCTCACAGGAAACGTATCCACTGGATACCTTTATCGATAATGTCTACACTCCACTGACAGATGAAGCCATCATGGACTTGTCAGAGAATGCACAAATCGTTGATGGAAAGCTGAACTACTCAGGTACGAAGAATCAGCAGCCTTCTCTTTTGATTGGCCCGAGCCAAAGCAAAGAATTGCCAAAGGACTTGCAACTTCATTTTGATACGGAAGAACTCATCATCAGCAAGGAAAGCAAGGAACTGACCCGCATTCGCTACCACGCCATTCAAACGGAGAGTTTCCAGAGTAAGGAAGCTTTAACCCAGGCTATTTCTAAAGACTGGTACCAACAGAACCGTGTCTATATCAGTCTCTTTCTCGTCCTTGGTGCTAGCTTCCTCTTTGGATTGAATTTCTTCATTGTCTCTCTTGGAGCTAGTCTTCTCCTTTATATCACCAAAAAATCACGCCTCTTTTCATTTAGGAGCTTTAAAGAGTGCTACCATTTTATCTTGAACTGTTTAGGATTACCAACTTTGATTACACTTATTTTGGGACTTTTTGGCCAAAATATGACAACCCTTATCACTGTACAAAACATTCTTTTTGTTCTTTATCTGGTCATCATCTTTTATAAAACACATTACCGCGATCCAGATTATCATAAATAGGAGATTTTTATGCCCGTGACGATTAAAGATGTGGCTAAAGCAGCAGGTGTCTCACCTTCAACTGTTACCCGCGTCATCCAAAATAAATCAACGATTAGTGATGAAACCAAAAAACGAGTTCGCAAGGCTATGAAGGAACTCAACTACCATCCCAATCTCAATGCTCGTAGCCTAGTTAGCAGCTATACTCAAGTTATTGGTTTGGTATTGCCTGACGACTCGGATGCCTTCTACCAAAATCCTTTCTTCCCATCTGTCCTACGAGGAATCGCCCAAGTCGCGTCTGAAAACCACTATGCTATCCAGATCGCAACTGGTAAAGATGAGAAGGAGCGTCTCAAAGCTATTTCTCAGATGGTTTATGGCAAGCGTGTTGACGGTTTGATTTTCCTCTACGCTGAAGAAGAAGATCCTCTGGTCAAGCTAGTAGCCGATGAGCAGTTCCCTTTCCTCATTCTCGGAAAATCTACTTCACCCTTTATCCCTCTTGTTGATAATGACAATGTACAGGCGGGCTTTGATGCGACAGAGTATTTCATCAAAAAAGGATGTAAACGAATTGCCTTCATCGGGGGGACAAAGCGACTCTTCGTAACACAAGATCGTCTAACTGGCTATGAGTCCGCACTCAAACAACACCAACTTCCGATTGATACCAACTTAACCTACTTTGCAAACGAATTTCTAGAAGAAAAAGGGTATCAATTCAGTGAACTCCTGTTCAATCACGATCCACAGATTGACGCTATTATCACAACTGACAGTCTCCTTGCAGAAGGGGTTTGTGACTACATCAGTAAGCATCAGTTAACTGTTCCTGTCTTGAGTTTCGACTCTGTCAATCCTCGACTTGACCTCGTAGCTTATGTGGACATCAATAGCCTGGAACTTGGGCGCGTTTCCTTTGAAACCATTCTCCAGATTATCAACGATGCTAAAAACAATAAACAGATTTGTTACCGCCAGTTGATTGGACACAAAATTATCGAAAAATAAAGACCAGCCCCAAGGCTGGTCTTTTGAATATTATTAATTGTCTGTTTCTACGAATCGTCCGAGAATGTGGACATTTTCAGATACAGAGACAAAGGCTGTCGGATCGATCTGTTTCATGATGTGTTTAAAATCATTAAACTCTGCTCGTGTGATAACCGTAATCAAGACTGCTTTTCTCTCATGATTATAGGTTCCTTCTGCATCGTGGATCATGGTTGCTCCGCGGTGCAATTTTTTATGGATTTTTGCGATTACCTTGTCAGGATTATTGGTCACAATCATGGCCTGCATGCGTTTTTGCTTGGTAAAGACCGCGTCTGTCACACGACTGGAGACAAAGATGGTAATCATGGAGTAGAGAGCGTATTTCCAACCAAAGGTCAATCCTGCTATCAGCATGATGGTTCCATTTACCAAGAAAGAAATACTACCGACATTCTTACCCGTTTTCTTTCGAATAGTGAGACTGACGATATCTGTACCTCCGCTAGAAATATTGTTACGGAGCGCAAAACCAATCCCCAAGCCCATGACAACACCCCCAAAAAGGGCATTGATAATGGGATCCTCTGTCAAGGTCACAACCGGTACAAGCTGGATAAAGAGGGAACTCATGGATACTGTGATGAAGGTAAAGATTGTAAACTTATGCCCAATCTGATACCAAGCCAAAATCATCAACGGAAAATTGATAGCATAAAAGGTTAGCGATATCGGAATGTAAAAACCAAACCAGTGATTACTCAAGGCAGAGATAATCTGTGCCAGACCCGTCGCACCACTGGAGTAAACGTGCCCTGGTTGAAAAAAGAAATTGACTGCTACTGCTGACAGAAAGCCATAAACCAGAGAAGCCGATACTTTCTCATCATATTTTTCCCGAGAGATACTTTGTAAAACTCGTAAGATTTTTATCTGATAAGCAAAGCGGCGCAAATAATAGCGCCACCGCTTAATTCGTTTTGCTTGTTTCATCTTCTTCTACTTGTAAGCTGAGTTCCTCTAGTTGTTTGAGAGCGACTATTGATGGAGCTTGTGTCATTGGATCTGTCGCCTTGTTGTTCTTAGGAAAGGCAATGACTTCACGAATATTCTCTTCCCCTGCTAAGAGCATCACAAATCGGTCAAGACCGATAGCCAATCCACCGTGTGGTGGGAAACCATAGTCCATGGCTTCAAGAAGGAAACCAAACTGGTCATTTGCTTCTTCAGCTGAGAAACCAAGAGCCTTGAACATGCGTTCTTGAAGGTCTTTTTGGTTGATACGAAGACTACCACCACCAAGCTCATAACCGTTCAAGACGATATCGTAAGCAATGGCACGAACCTTAGCCAAATCACCTTCTAATTCGTGAGCTGTTTCTTCCTGTGGAAGAGTAAATGGATGGTGGGCGCTCATGTAGCGACCTTCTTCTTCAGACCATTCAAACATTGGCCAATCAACCACCCAAAGGAAGTTGAACTTATCATTATCAATCAAGCCCAGCTCTTTGGCAATACGTCCACGAAGGGCGCCTAGTGTTGCATTGGCTACCTCAAGCGTATCCGCCACAAAGAGAACCAAGTCCTTATCTTCAAGACCAAGTGCTGCAGTCAATTCTGCTTGGATACCAGTTAAGAACTTGGCAACTGGTCCATTTAATTCTCCATCAACCACTTTGACCCAAGCAAGACCTTTGGCACCATATTGTTTGGCTACTTCAGTCATCTTGTCAATGTCTTTACGTGAGTAGTTGTCTGCAGCTCCTTTGACTACAATGGCTTTAACGGCAGGTGCTTCTGAAAAGACTTTGAAATCAACACCTCTAACCACTTCTGTCAAGTCCTGAAGCAACATATCAAAACGAGTATCAGGTTTGTCAGAACCGTAAAGAGCCATCGCGTCATCATACTTCATACGAGGAAATGGAAGCGTTACTTCGATGCCTTTGGTTTCTTTCATCACGCGCGCAATCAAGCCTTCTGTGATATCTTGGATCTCTTGCTCCGTAAGGAAAGACGTTTCCAAGTCGACCTGAGTAAACTCAGGCTGACGGTCACCACGCAAATCCTCGTCACGGAAACATTTAACGATTTGGTAGTAACGGTCAAACCCAGCATTCATCAAAAGCTGTTTAGTGATTTGTGGGCTCTGAGGAAGAGCGTAGAAATGCCCTTTATTGACACGAGATGGCACCAAATAGTCACGCGCTCCTTCTGGTGTTGACTTCGAAAGGAATGGCGTCTCCACATCGATAAACTCCAACTCATCCAAGTAGTTACGGATAGAGTGAGTCACCTTAGCACGAAGCTTAAGGTTTTCTAGCATTTCTGGACGACGAAGGTCAAGGTAACGGTAACGCAAACGTGTATCGTCATTGGCCTCAATCCCATCTTTAATCTCAAAAGGTGTTGTTTTGGCTGTATTAAGCACTGCCAAAGCTGTCACGTTCAACTCAACTGCACCAGTCGGCAATTTATCATTAGCTTGCTCACGCGCAGCGACTTGTCCAGTCACCTCGATGACAAACTCACTACGAAGGCTTTCAGCTGTTGCCATGACCTCTGCAGAGACTTTTTCAGGGTTGATAACCAACTGCATGATTCCTTCACGGTCACGAAGGTCGATAAAGATCAAACCACCTAGGTCACGACGACGACCAACCCATCCTTTCAAGGTCATTTCTTGTCCGATGTGTTCCTCACGAACACGACCAGCATACATACTACGTTTCATGTTTTCTCTCCTCTTTTATTCTGTTACTATTTTACCATAAAAGCGCAGGCTCTTCATGAAAATCAGCAGAAAAGTTTGATTGTCTTTAGAATCAAAACGAACAGACAAAAAATCCGATGAAAACGTCATCGGATTCTCTGATTATAATTCTTAACCTTTTTACGCTTTTCAGCAATCTCAGCTGCCTTTTTAGGTAGAACAATCTCCGTCGCATAAGCCGAAGCAAAACGCAAGACTCCTGCAATAGGCGCAAAGACAACTGCTAGATAGTTGTAAAAGAAGTCGCCTTTAAAGGCATAGGCAAGTGCCCCGATGATAAAGAAGAGAACGACCGCCTGTATCACTGCTAATAAAATTATTCGTTTCATGTGACCTCCTGACTCTATTATAGCATGAGTATCATCAAAAAGCCGATTAAATTATTCAAAGCGTGGAGAGAAATGCTATAAAGAAGACCTTTTCGGCTCACATAAGCCAGTCCCAAACTCAATCCCAGACTAGCATAAACTAAAAACTGTTGCAAAGTTCCTGGAAAATGAATCAAGGCAAAAAGCACACTCGATACGAGGAGAAACAGAGCTGTCTGTTTTCCGTTGTTCTGCTTAGGAAAGAGATAGCGCGCCAGCATCCCTCTAAAGATGAGTTCTTCCGTCAGAGGAGCAAAGACCACTACCATAAAGAAACCAAAGACAGGCTGAGCAACTGTCAGTTGTGATACGATTTGTTGATTGACTGACGGATCTTCTGGCAAAAAGAACTGGGCTGTAATCGCCACTAGCAAAACCAGAGTAGGCAACCAGATATAACGATTAAAAGCTGTTGTCTGGATGCTAACCTTTTCTGTCTGATACCATATGTAAACTCCATAAACATAGGCCCCTGACAGGGCGACATAAAGTGGCAAGACTCCAAAGATTGAAGCCCCTAGGTCAAGCGCCGATAAAGCCATACTCTGAACCAGACCATAGCCAAAGTAAAAGGATAGAATAGCTAGAAGAAACCAGCCAAGATTTTTAAGTAATTTCATAAAAGACTCCTATTTGAAATGAAGACTTAGCATTGTTATTCACATCATCTTGATAAAAATGTGGAATACAGTCGCAACTAAAAGGGCTAATAAGAGAATTCCTCTTGCAAAAATAGAAACGGTAGTAATGGTTTTATAAAGATATTTTTAAGCAAGCAAAAGCAATGTTGATCCTAGGAAAAAGAGAGTCAGGATATATTCCTGACCAGTTTATCTGTCATTAAAAGCCTAATTTTTCAAAGATTTCTGAGAAATTTTGATTGATAGCATCAAGTGACACTTGCACTTCTTCTCGTGTTTGGTTGTTTTTGACCGTCACTTGTCCGCTTTCAACTTCACTCTCGCCTAGCGTGATGAGAGTCTTAGCCGCAAAGACATCGGCGGACTTGAACTGAGCTTTGAGCTTCCGGTTGAGGTAATCACGCTCTGCTTTAAAACCTTGTTGGCGAAGGGCTTGTACCAATTCCAAGGCCTTGACATTTGCTCCTTCACCCAAGACTGCGATATAAACATCTAGAGCGTTTTCGATAGGGAGAGTCACACCTTGCTTTTCAAGGATGAGAAGCAGGCGCTCTACACCAAGTCCAAAGCCAAAGCCTGCAGTTTCAGGACCACCAAAGTAGGCAACCAAACCATCGTAACGACCACCCGCACAGACGGTCAAATCATTGCCCTCAATCTCAGTGATGAATTCGAAAATGGTGTGGTTGTAGTAGTCCAGACCACGCACCATATTGGTATCGATGATATAGTCTACACCCAGATTTTCCAACATCTGACGGACGGCATCAAAATGAGCTTGGCTTTCTTCATCAAGGAAATCCAAGATAGACGGTGCATTTTCTACTGCCACCTTGTCTTCTTTTTCCTTAGAGTCCAAGACACGGAGAGGATTTTCCTCCAAACGACGTTGGCTATCCTTAGACAAGGTCTCCTTGATCGGTGTCAAATAATCAATCAAGGCTTGACGGTAAGCCGCACGACTCTCAGGATTTCCAAGAGTGTTAAGATGCAATTTGACACCTTGGATGCCGATTTCTTTCAAGAAATGAGCTGCCATAGCGATGGTTTCCACATCGGTAGCTGGATTGCTAGAGCCAAAACACTCAACACCAATCTGGTGGAATTGGCGTAAACGCCCTGCCTGTGGACGCTCATAACGGAACATAGGGCCCATGTAATAGAACTTACTTGGCTTTTGCACTTCTGGTGCGAAGAGTTTATTTTCCACATAAGAGCGGACAACGGGCGCAGTTCCTTCTGGACGGAGGGTAATATGGCGGTCACCCTTGTCATAAAAATCGTACATTTCCTTGATAACGATATCCGTTGTATCTCCGACAGAGCGGCTGATGACCTCGTAATGCTCAAAAATAGGCGTGCGCACTTCCGCATAGTTATAGCGCTTGAAAATTTCACGGGCAAAGCCCTCAACATACTGCCACTTGGCAGACTCAGCAGGTAAAATATCCTGCGTTCCTTTTGGTTTTTGTAATTTCATAGGGAATCCTCTTTAAACTTAATAGTCTTATTTTACCATAAATAGAGGGATTAAAACAGTGAGAAAAAAATTAGGATTCAAATATCATTTTTGAGATTAATAACTGTCAAAAGAATAGCTAGCAAGGAGAGACCAACAAACAGCATCCAAGTCAACTGTATATTCCATACAGCTAGAAGTGAAAAACAAGCTGTTCCCACAGGTATGGATAAGGTAAACAATAAACCTAAAAAATTACTGGTACGAGCTAAAACATCTGGAGCTAGATTTTTCATGAGCATGGCACTAATCTTTGGTTGAACTTTACCAGACACATAGAGAGTTGAAAAGAGAAATAGTAAACCAAGTACGACTTGATTGAATACATTAGCTAGACCAATTAGACTGAGTCCTACGGTCGCCCACATCATCAATCTAGGCAAAGACTGCTTCCCAAAATAATCATTGCCCGTAAGGCTACTGATGATGATTGCTACTAAAACACAGAATTGATTGATAAATAGTGCCTCTGTGTAAGAAAAATTCAAGAGAGAATGGCTCAAAAAGAAGATGTTATAGATGCTTCCTAAAGCCCCACCCAAGGCATTAATAAGCAAGACAGCAAAGATCATGAAACCAAAGTTTTTCTGTCCACCTTTAAGAAAAACGAGACGTAAATTTCGGTAAATTGTTAGGAACTGGTCTTTGATAGAAAGCTTCTCATTTTTTAGGTTTTCACCATCAGCAGATGACATTGACAGACTCAATTTGCTTTTTCCTAAAAAGAGAATAAAGGCTGATACTAGGAAAAAGCAGGCATTGATTCCAGCAACAAGGGAAAAATTGTTGACCGATAGACCTAAGAGCCAAACTCCAAAAGCTTGACCACCAATAGCTGAAATATATGTGATAAACTGGGAAAAAGAATAAGCTTCCATCAGATCCTCTTCAGCTACTTTTTCCTTAACGAGAGGCATTCGCAAACCACCAGCAAAATCACTGATCAAATCACTGATGACATTGATCAAACACAGGCTAGAAAAGGCAAAGAGACTAGCTTGCTGAACAACTAGGGCTGCCAGAAAAAATAAAACCGCCTGAAACAAACCGCTATAGACCATCCATTTGACCTTGTCCCTTGTGTAATCTGCCCGAATCCCTACAAAAACTGTAAAGAGAGTCGGAAGAATAATGACAATATTCGCCATAGCAACAGCAAAAGAGGCTTGTGGCAAGGTCGATGCATAAACGATAAATACTAGGTTAAAAATCGAAGCACCAAAAGCATTGAAGAAGCGCGACAAAGTCAAGAGTCGATAAGCTTGATTTCTAAACAATAGTTTCATAGGTAATCTCCCTTCTTGTTATAATCCCTATGTGAAGTATGACTATAGTATAGCACTTAGAAATTGAAAGGGAAAACTTTTGAATATATGCAACACATAAAATGAGCAAAGAAACGATAGAACTTTTGTAACGACCTGAGAGTAGTCAAAAGTTCTATCGCTTAAATTTTCAAATTATTTTCTTAGTTTGCAGATATTCAACAATCGGTTGTATTTCTGTAGTATTCAGCAGATTTGTTACAACCAAGCATCTCAAAAATATGGACAGCATCTTCCATCTTTTTCTGCCCTTCCTTGACTCTACCCTGCTTGCTATCAAGAAGACCTTCAGCCCACAAATAGACAATTCGGAAATAGGTCTCATTTTCCTTGTAGAAATGCTCTTTGATGACACGTTTAAAATAAGAGGCATTGGTAAATTCTTCACACTCAATGCTGGCTAAAAAGCCATTCAATAGTATAGTGTGAAACAGATTTCGATTACCAGACATTTCCATTAGAAAATCAGATTTACGTACCATTTCTCGTACATATCTAGTAAAAAGAGAAACAGATAGAAATGGTGAACTGACTGAAAATAAATTGAGTTCATAGATTCCCCAAATCTCGGTAGAAAACAAATAATCATGAAGGACTTTCCCTTCCTCTGCTGTTAACTCTACCCTTTCATCCATGCTCTTCATATAAGACTTGATAATGATGGCATTTAGAATATGTTTCTGTTTGTTTTGAGAATGGGCATGCTTTTGATACTCCTTGCGATACAAGTCCTCAAGCGGAGCTATATTCTTTGGATCCAAGACATCTATGATTTCTTTTCTCAACTCAGAATCTGTATCATACTGAAAACCTCTCGTCAGAAAGAGGATTTCCTCTACACTAGCAGATATATTTTCTAGGGCAAATAGAAACTTTTCCACCGAAAGCTCACTCTGACCTGTTTCAAATCGGGACAACATGGACGGCGAAAATTGTCCCCCAGTTGCTTGTCTCAGCGAGATATTTCTTGACTCTCGTAATTGTCTAAAGACTTTTCCAATCTGCTCCATAGACTTCCCCTTGATTCCGTATTTTCTTCATTTTATCATATTTTTCAGAAAATTCATCAAAAACTTGCCAAATTGTCAGAATTATGAGAAAATAGAGGATATTTATCACGTGGAGGGACTGTTATGAGAGACGATATCAAAATCAATGACCGCGCTTTAGCCTTGCAAGACCAAATTATCGATAAATTAGAGAAGGTTTTTGATACAGATGTGGAATTGGATGTTTACAATCTAGGGCTGATTTATGAAATCAATCTAGATGAAACAGGTCTCTGCAAGATTGTCATGACCTTCACCGATACTGCCTGTGATTGCGCCGAAAGCCTACCTATCGAAATCGTCGCAGGTCTAAAACAAATCGAGGGTATCGAAGATGTCAAGGTTGAAGTTACCTGGTCTCCTGCATGGAAGATCACACGAATCAGTCGCTACGGACGCATTGCCCTCGGACTGCCACCTCGTTAATACTCTTCAAAAATCAAATTCAAACCACGTCAGCGTCGGCTTGTCGTACTCAAGTACTGCCTGCGCCTAGCTTTCTAGTTTGCTCTTTGATTTTTATTGAGTATAAGCAGGCAAATCACTTTTGAAGATGAAAAGAAGCAAGCCGAAAATGGCTTGCTTTTCTTGTTTATTTTTTACCTGACTTGTCCATATTCCAGAAGTCTGTCACGGCTCCGCGTGAAGCAGAGGATACGATATGGGCATATTTACCGAGGACACCACGGCTGTAAAGTGGTGGCAAGGTTGTTTCTGCCTTGCGTTTTTCAAGTTCTTCTTCGGATACGGCCATGGAAATTTCTTTGGTATCTTGGTCAACCGTAACGATATCACCTGTACGGAGGTAAGCAATCGGTCCACCATCCTGAGCTTCAGGAGCGATATGTCCGACAACCAGACCATAAGTACCACCAGAGAAGCGTCCATCCGTCAAGAGGGCAACCTTGTCTCCTTGACCTTTACCAACGATCATAGATGAAAGTGACAGCATTTCAGGCATACCAGGACCACCCTTAGGTCCAACAAAACGGACAACGACTACATCGCCATCAACGATTTCATCTGTCAGAACGGCCTGAATAGCATCTTCTTCTGAGTCAAAGACCTTAGCTGGTCCAACGTGACGACGAACTTTAACACCTGATACCTTAGCAACCGCACCATCAGGGGCAAGGTTCCCGTTCAAGATGATAAGCGGACCGTCTGCACGTTTTGGATTTTCAAGTGGCATAATGACTTTTTGGCCTGGTGTAAGGTCTGCAAAGTCAGCCAAGTTTTCAGCGACTGTCTTACCAGTACATGTGATACGGTCGCCATGAAGAAAACCATTTGCCAAGAGATATTTCATAACCGCAGGGACACCACCGACTTCGTAAAGGTCTTGGAAGACATACTGACCAGATGGTTTCAAGTCGGCCAAGTGAGGCACACGTTCTTGGATCGTATTGAAGTCCTCAAGGGACAAATCAACATTAGCCGCATGGGCAATGGCAAGCAAGTGAAGAGTGGCATTTGTAGAACCACCGAGAGCCATGGTTACAGTGATGGCATCTTCAAAGGCTTCACGAGTCAAGATATCAGATGGTTTGAGACCAAGCTCCAGCATCTTAACAACAGCACGTCCTGCTGCTTCGATATCTTCTTTCTTGTCGGCTGATTCAGCTGGGTGAGATGAAGATCCTGGCAAACTCATACCGAGAACTTCGATAGCAGTCGCCATGGTATTAGCTGTATACATACCACCACAGCCACCAGGGCCAGGGCAGGCATTACATTCAAGACGTTTTACGTCCTCAGCTGTCATGTCACCATGGTTCCATTTTCCGATTCCCTCAAAAACAGAAACCAAGTCAATATCTTTGCCATCAAGATTTCCCGGTGCAATAGTACCACCATAGGCGAAAATAGCTGGAATATCCATGTTGGCAATAGCAATCATAGAACCAGGCATGTTCTTGTCGCAGCCACCGATAGCAACGAAGGCATCGACGTTGTGACCACCCATCGCCGCCTCGATAGAGTCCGCAATGATATCACGAGATGTTAGAGAGAAACGCATACCAGGCGTTCCCATGGCAATCCCGTCCGCTACGGTAATGGTTCCAAACTGTACAGGCCAAGCACCTGCAGATTTGACACCTTCTTTAGCTAATTTCCCGAAATCATGCAAGTGAATGTTACATGGTGTATTTTCCGCCCAAGTCGAAATCACTCCCACAATCGGTGTTTCAAAGTCCTTATCTGTCATACCAGTCGCTCGAAGCATAGCACGGTTTGGTGATTTAACCATGCTATCATAAATGCTACTGCGGTGACGTTTATCTAATTCAGTCATCTTATCCCTCCCGTTTCAGTTTTTACTATTATAGCACATTTTAAAGGCAATGAACAGAAGAAAATTCTTGAATTTTCAGAAAATTCTATACAGCAATATTTTCTTTAAAAATGTTACATTTATTTCTTGACTTTATAAATTAAAGTGATATCATTTAGATATCATAAAGCAGGAGGTCATTCTTATGACTGAAAAACTAATCAATTCAAAACCAAATGGTGTATTCGCATTAATTCTCATTGAATTGACACTCGTACTTGGTATCTTTATATTTATAATGGGTGCTGGTTCGGAAAACGTTTTTGGAATTATTATCGGTCTTTTATTAATCTTAATTTCAGTTCTAGCTCATGCTGGTTTAAAAGTTGTCAAACCTCAGGAAGCTCTGGTTTTGACCCTCTTTGGTAATTATACAGGTACCATCAAAGAACCTGGTTTTTACTTTGTCAATCCTTTTAGCATAGCAGTCAACCCTGCAAACCACACTCGACTTGGTCAAAGTGGTGATGTTAGCACAAAATCTCCTTTTTCAGGAATGAAATCATCAAATGGCAATGATGTAAACCTTGAAATTGGCAAGAAACAGATTTCCCTCAAAGTTATGACTTTGAGCAATTCCCGTCAAAAGATTAACGATTGCTTAGGTAACCCTGTTGAAATTGGAATTGCGGTAACTTGGAGAGTTGTCGATACAGCCAAAGCAGTCTTCAACGTTGATAACTATAAAGAATATCTCTCATTGCAGTGTGATAGCGCCCTTCGTAATATTGTCCGCATCTATCCTTACGATGTGTCTCCTAATGTAGATACTACAGGGGATGGACAAGCAGATGAAGGTAGTCTCCGTGGCTCTAGTGAAATTGTAGCTAACCGTATTCGTGAAGAAATCCAAAGTCGCGTAGAAGATGCTGGCTTGGAAATCCTTGAAGCACGTATCACTTATCTAGCTTATGCACCAGAAATTGCAGCTGTTATGCTTCAACGCCAACAAGCATCTGCCATTATTGATGCCCGTAAGATGATTGTAGACGGCGCTGTGGGAATGGTTGAAATGGCACTAGAACGTCTCAATGAAGGAGAATTGGTAGAACTTGACGAAGAACGAAAAGCTGCCATGGTTTCAAATCTCCTAGTCGTTCTCTGTGGTAATCATGATGCACAACCAATTGTCAACGCAGGAAGTCTTTACTAAAGATGGCTGAAGCTAAAAAAAAGCAGATTCCCCTTCGACTCTCAACAAAGTTATACGCTGCACTCGCATCATGGGCAGAAGACGACTTTCGTTCAGTCAATGGGCAAATCGAATATCTCCTTACAGAGTGTGTCAAGCAACGGAAGAAAGACGGAAAATACGTATCAGAAACCATTGACGAACCATTTGAGATTGATATTTAACACCTTCTCCTGTCTGCTAGATCGGACAGGAGAATTTTTTCATCTTTTTTTTGTCAAGTAACTTTACTTTACAAAAAAGTTTTGATATACTATTAAAGTTGATGAAAATCAAACCTAACTGAATTATATCTTAAAAGGAGAAATCAAAATGGCAGTACCTGCACGTCGCACTTCAAAAGCGAAGAAAAACAAACGTCGTACCCACTACAAAGTAACAGCTCCATCTGTAAACTTTGACGAAACTACTGGAGATTACTCACGTTCTCACCGTGTATCACTTAAAGGATACTACAAAGGACGTAAAATCGCTAAAGCTGCATCAGCTGAATAATAGAAGGGAGATACCATGCGCGTAAATATCACACTTGAACACAAAGAATCTGGTGAACGCTTGTACCTTACTTCTAAAAACAAACGTAACACTCCAGACCGTCTTCAATTGAAGAAATACTCACCAAAACTTCGCAAACACGTTGTGTTTACAGAGGTTAAATAAGGGTTCACTACACGTCAGTAGACTTTAGAAACCTTGATTTAAAGCAATTCTTGAATTTCGAAATTTCACTACATTGCGATATGAATCAATCGAATCACTACCTTTTTCACTACCTTTTATGTAATAAGAAACTGATTCGTTTATTTAAAAAGAAGAGGAACTTTAGTGTCAAGCTCCTCTTTTTTATTTGCTCTTTTACTTACAAATCGTAAGACCTGGTTTGGAAAGTATGAATTTCAGTTGGACTAAAAACAGCGTAATATCAAGACTTTTCTCCGCTTTTATAAAAGCGTTTTTCCAATCAAATTCAACTAATTTTATCTAAATGGTGTGGATTTTACCCCCAAAATTACAGAGAATGGAGCTGATAAACACTAAACGTTCACACCATTAGTTAAATGATTTTTTTCATCATTTTTCTTAGATGATAGAACTTCTAATTTATTTCTTATTCAAGCAAAAACAACCTGCTATAAGTAAGAAAGAGGAAGATACAAGAAAAACACGGCGTAAAAACCGATTCAGTTCATTGTCCTCAATCCTTGTCTGCTTCATTTTCTTTTACGAGATCGTTTTGTGAATCTTTTTCAGAGAGTTTTTGATCAATATACTTGTCAATGTTTTCATAAAATTCCTTGGTCGCTTCACTATCTAATGTTGGCGAGTTCTGAACTTGATTCACTTTCAATTGAACAGATTGAATACCGTAAGAGGCTTGTTTTTGGTGGAGTGTTTCTAATTCTTCTTCTGAAATCGGATCTCCAACAACCGTCAAGACCAATTCATTGTTACTTGACTTGTAGACTTGATTAATAACCGTATAATTGGCGAACTCTTTTCCTACAAACTGTTTGATCCCTTCTTTGCGCGCTTGTTCTATTGTCAGAGTAACTGCCGAATAGCTAGCTGGAAGAATCAACAATACAATCAAAGAAATCAAGCCAATTCTCATTTTAATGCTCAGCTCTTTAAATGAAGTTAAAGGAGATTTTCTCATCAAAATTCTTGTTCCAACAATGTTGGCTAGCATGATAAAGACACAGTTGATCAAGAAAAGATAGAGAGCCCCGAATAAAAATCGTACATTCCCATTAGCTAAACCATAGCCAGCAGTACAGATAGGCGGCATCAAAGCTGTAGCAATGGCTACTCCTGGCACGATATTGTTTGCTTCTTTTTTCCTTGAACCGATCACACCAGCAATCCCACCAGCAATAGCAATGAGAACATCCCAAATGGTTGGAGAGGTTCGTGCGATCAACTCGCTACTTGCATAAGACAAGGGAGAAATCCAGAAATACAGAGTCGAGACAAGCAAACTGACCAACACTTGAGTCAATAAAACCTCTAGAGATTGCTTGATTAAACGCGTATCAAAAATAGCTAAACCGAATCCCAGTCCAACAATCGGTGTCATGAGAGGTGAAATTAACATGGCTCCAATAATAACAGCTGTTGAATTCATATTTAGACCGATA
>NZ_KV822011.1:57394-71836 GCF_001815805.1 Streptococcus sp. HMSC072D05 | reverse complement strand
CATATTTAGACCGATAGAGGCAATAAAAATTGCACACATCAAAATCGCTGTATCTCTCAATCGAACATGAAGGTCATCGTATAATTTCTCACGGTATTCCCGTGTTGAATAATTGGCAGTCATTTGTCCTCTCCTCTTTCCTTATTTAAATCGGTATAATAATTAATAATAACAGCTGATAAACAGCCAAAAAATATGAGCCCATAAATCGTCAAGAAGACACTGGTAATCCTTCCAATCAAGGTCACAGCTAGGAGATCCCCGTAGCCGACAGTCGTCGAAGTCACAAAAGCATACCAAAGACCGTCTCCGTAATTTGTGATAGCAGGTTCAACTAGGAAAAGCACGCCTCCTGACCCAAAAACAAAGGTCACAAAACTCAGAGCAAACCGAGTAAAACCCGTAACCTGTATAATATGCCATAACATTTTTAAACGTCTCATTTGTTCTCCTTATTCATACTAGCTCCTGACCGAGCCGTTTTTTCCAATAATCAAAGTGAAGATAGGACATGATCTCCATCAGAGAAAGATAGACAAACTGATAGATCTGATTTAAGCTGATTATCAACTGATATTGTTTGAAAAATGACTGGAAGAAAGACCAGATATGACTGTCTTGAATCAGTCCCTTCTTAACATCAGACAGGATATTAGCTAAAGCTCCCAAGGACTGAAACGGTAAATCCTTGACATTTATATAGATCCGGTCCACCACATCATTCAGACTGGTATCTTGGATGGCATGAAATTCTCCAAAGAGAACTCCTGCCGCTCCAAGAGTAGAAACAAATTCCACCAAATAATTTCTGAGGAAATTTTCTCAACCTTTTCCCATAATGTGTTTAGTGCCATCCATAACGATCCCAACCAGAAAAAGGAAAGAAAACAAGCAAAGAAATTTTGCCGTAAATCCCAAAAAGCTTCAAGACTTGGTGTTGTTGGTTTTTCTAACTCTAAAATCAAGATGGTCATAATAATTGCTAGAACAGCATCTGTCAATACAATTAATCTGTCTTTCTTCATCGGATTGCATCCCCTTTCTTTTTTGTAACATTCTATCTTATCGCATAATATTGGATATTCTTTCATAATCCGACTACAAACAAAAATAAACCAAAAAGTCTGTCCCTATTATGCTATATTTAACTCTAGAAGTATTCATCCATCTAATTAATAAATATATCATATTTCACAATAAATGACTACTATCAAAGATACATTTTCTTTCAGATTTCTCCCTTTTAAACTTGGCTAACTTGACCTGCATTACCTAGGTCGCTTTGCTTTAAATTATACTTTTTTCTTAAAGATTTGCTACGAGTAGTCTTTCATGTGAGTAATTTTTATCAAAAAATTTCATAGATAAGTCCTATATATAATCATGATAAAGTAGTAAAAATAGTTGTTATCCTAGTTGATTAAAAAAGTCTTTGATTTCCTCATCTTTTATAAAATAATATATAATTTTCCCCTCTCTTCTAGTATCCAAGATGTTTTGATTGGCTAGTTTACGAAGATGGTGGGAGGCAGATGCCATACTGAGATTTAGTAAACAGGCTATATCACAGACACAGAGTTCTTCAACAGCAAGGAGATAAAAGATGATATTTATCTGTTTATTATCGGTAAACTTTGATAAAATACGAAGTGATTTTTGGACTTTTTCCTTTTCAAGGTAGTTCGTTGCGGTTGTAACATTTTGCTGATTTATAATATTCACTTGGCAGATACTATCTTTTTTCATAATTTTTTCTCCTAGCCGAACACAGTCCTTAGCATGTTAAAGCTGTTGTTTTCAATCAGGATATACATCCCCAGTCCTAAATAAACAACGGCAATAAACCATCTGCTATATTTTTCCAAAGTTTCTCCAACAGAAGGGACTTGTGCCAATTTTTGGGCAGAAAAAACCAAGAGATAAATCATGACTAGAAAGGTAAGTAAAGCCACTATCAAATTCGCTAAATTTAAGGTAATAAAATATGGGACAAAAACACCAATATTGTCAGCACCACAACTTGCAAAAGTAATCATAGCGACTAGAAAAATCAGGTTTTTATTATCTTTGCGCAAACCATCTTTTGCAATAGCTTCTCCATCAGAATCTCCTAAAAGCAAAACTTTGAGTCCTAGGAAAATTGGAATCAAACCGAGCAAACCTAAAATCTCTTTACTAGGAATATAATTTAAGACAAATGCAAAAAGTAAACTTAGCAATATTAGACTAACAGAGCCTAGAAATTGTCCTAAATAGATGTTAATGATGTCTTTTCTGCTTTTTCTTTTGGCAAAAAATAACATTAGGATAATAAGTAAGTCTACGGCTGTCCCAGAATACAGGATTATTGAAGTAACAACATTTTGAACCATAAAGCACCTCATTCAAATATATTTTTGAATGTATTTTAACATTAAACTTTGTAGATGTCAACTTCAGCTCCATCAAAATATAGATAAGAAGGTAGTGTCCCAAACATTAAAAAGCCCTGCCATCGAAATGATAGCAGGGCTTAACTTCAATATCCAGATGATATATTTATCTAAAAAAGGTAGAGTAAAAGGTAGAGTTTTTATTGATTTGTAGTGCGATATAATGAGTTTCCAAAAATCAAAAATCGCTTAAAATCAATATTTTGACATCTATTGACGTGTACTGAAACCCTTACTTAACCTCTGTAAGGATATAATTACGGTACCAGTATATCATAAATAATAACAAAATCTTGACTTTCCGAAAAATAAGTATTTTCCGGAAAAATATCGAAATTAAATCAAAACTAAAAATATCTCATACATTTGAACTGCACCCCAAAAGTTAGACAGAAAAAATCTAACTTTTGGGGTGCAGTTCATCAAAGGTGCTTTTCATTTTAAAAAACTTGTGGAAAAACTTCATCCCATATATCTACTAAGCTTTTCCCGTCAAATACTTTAGCTTCCATAGCTTCATCAATTGTATCAAACTGCTGACCTTCATAATCATAACCAACTACACATATACTCGATAAAAAGCAAGCACCTCGGCTATTATAATTAAATTCAAGATCTTTGTCTAAATATTTTTTAATTTCATCCTTTTTCATATAGGACCATCCCAACTAAAACAATCTCAACAAACAAGATTTTTTCCTTAGATTCTATTCCCACTACTAGCTTTCTATGATGCTGACGATTTCATCTTCAAAATATTCATAAAGAGTTCCATCAACATCTACCAGCAAGGAGTCAATCTCCTCGTCATTGTCAGAGGCGTCACAATAGTCTTCTACAAATCCTCTAACTACCGCGCCATTTTTTAACGTGATAATTACATCTGTACGGTTAAATTTCCAGAGTGTCATTTAAATATTCCTTTCAATATTGGCTAATTGCTTTGCTTTTTCGTAGTAAGGTGTTAAGAAATCGATAAAACCTTGTTTGTCGCTTGGATCATGTTCCTCTAAAAATATCATCAACTCAAAGTCATTGAGAGCGTCAAACATTTCAGAGTTTTCATTATCCCAAGCCTCGGAAAATTCCGCATCTTCTCCAAAAAGAGCGTTAAACGTAAAGGAAAAATCCCAAAAATTATCAATCTGACCACTGACTGTTTGCTGGAGCATGTCTAATACTTGTTGACTATAACCCATTACCCTTCCCCTCCTAATAAGAACGTTGTAGCATATTGAGCTACGTTCCAAAAATTTAACAGACAAAATCTAATTTTTGGGGTGCAGTTCATTCATCAAAGATGATTTTTATTTTAATAATACTGCACTTCAATTCCATCCATAATTTCTACTAAAGTGTTATCGTCAATTTTTAGAGAAATCAGATCAATGAATGATGATACCTGGTATTCCTTATCTCCAATCACCACTACAATATCATGAACAGAATTAGGAAAAATCCCACATACTTGACCATTATAATCAAAAGAGGCATCCCAACCATTGTCATATAACTCTTGTAAATCATCTAATATTGCCATATAAACTAAATCCTTTTCCATAGTGTTTTCTTTCAAATAAGGCAGGTAAAAGCACCTAGATTGTTCTAAGTCCTATGAGATTGTTTTAATCGAGACAATCTCACTCTCAAAGAGAGAAATTTCAGTAGCTTCATCTGGACTAGGATTAGCAATGAGAATAGTGATTTCATCTTGCTCATCATTGTCCATTTCGTCAACAAAGTCTATGACACGTCCCTTGATTATCTTATCGCAATTAGTGACTATCTGAACCCTTGATCGAAGATACTTCCAAAGCTGTTTACTCATTTATTTTCCTCTCTGCTATTTTTTCGATAGTTCTTATACTTTTTATAGTTAGTCGATAAAATCGCCTAGGTTGAACTAAGCACTAATAATTTTGATTTTCTTGATAATATCTTCAGGATATGAGCGATCACCTATAACTATTTCGTCAGGACCATCTAAATCATAACCGTCAAACCAATCAACCACCCTACCCTTGATGGAGGTCCCATCTTCTAAAATAAGGCGAACATTTTTATCAACATATTCCCATAATTTCATTAAGTTCCTTCTCTCTAACATCGGAACAATATGACCCAATATTAGTTATTTACTAATGGCTTTTAGTTCCTGTTAAAAGCATTATAGCACACCTTACTTGCTAAAGTACAACAAGCACCCCATTAGACTAACCTGCTACTTTGCTTTCTTGTAAAAATGTTGTATACTTAAGTAAATAAAGGAAGTAATCTTGTTCCCCCCTGTCTACTATGTGGTCGGAATGATGGTTACTTCTTTTTTCCCCCTTACTATCTCAATAGCCTTGTATTTAAAAGTTTTTTAGGCTATAATTAAATTAACGAATAGAGGTTTTCCATCTCCCCTTGAAACAGATCTTTCTGCGGTAGGAGGTGGGACGCCTCTATTTGTTTTTTAAGTCAAAATGATGTAAAATTAATTCAAGAAAGAAGTGTGGTTTTCCCGCCTAAAAGCTCTATAGCTGTGGGAGGGTCACGCTTCTTTTTACCTCTCAAAAGAGAACGCAAAAAAAGCCGTCTCATTCTTTGAAGCAGCAATGAAATCAATCTAGCAAATATCTAAGCAAACCCAGAAATCAACCTTTTAAGACAAAGCAAAAAGCCCACTGTTGTAGGCTTTCTGTAAGATATTTCTTAAAATTAAAGCATCTTGTTGTAGAATTCAACGACAAGTGCTTCGTTGATTTCTGGGTTGATTTCGTCGCGTTCTGGCAAGCGAGTCAATGAACCTTCCAATTTTTCAGCATCGAATGATACGAATGCTGGACGTCCAAGAGTAGCTTCTACTGCTTCAAGGATTGCTGGAACTTTCAATGATTTTTCACGAACTGAGATCACTTGACCTGGAGTTACACGGTATGATGGGATATCAACGCGTTTTCCGTCCACAAGGATGTGACCGTGGTTTACGAATTGACGAGCTTGACGACGAGTAGTCGCAAGGCCAAGACGGTAAACAACGTTATCCAAACGACGTTCCAAAAGAAGCATGAAGTTGAAACCTAGGATTCCGCCTTTGATCTTAGTAGCTTGTACGAACAAGTTACGGAATTGTTTTTCACCTACACCGTAAGTGAAACGAAGTTTTTGTTTTTCAGCCAATTGCAAACCGTATTCTGACAATTTAGAACGGTTGTTTGGTCCGTGTTGTCCTGGTACGTAGTTACGACGTGCCAATTCTTTACCTGTACCTGTAAGTGAAAGGCCAAGGCGACGAGCTTGTTTCCAAGATGGTCCTGTATAACGTGACATATGTATGTCCTCCTGATATAAATAATATTTGGCGGAAATAGTCACTTAGAAAGCCCTGATTCGTGCAGATGCCCTTCGCCTAAACAGCCAAGGTTACTTGTCATAAGACACCTGTTGACGAGCTTCATGCTTTCCTGCTGCTATTTCACACAAAGGCTATTGTACCATGAAAAGCTAGATTTGTAAAGGGATTTTACGGCTTTATTTCAAATTGAGGCTGAATGTAAACTTGCTTCCTAAGCCATATTGACTTTCTGCTGTGATTTCGCCACCAAGCTGATGGGCTAGTTCGCGTGCAATCGCAAGTCCTAATCCATGTCCACCCGTCTTCATATTGCGCGAAGTTTCTACACGATAAAGTCGTTTAAAGATCTTTTCCAAATCTTCAGGAAGGATCCCCTGACCCTCGTCTTTCACACTGATTGTCAGCTCTTGTTCTGTTAATTGGGCAAGAACCTCGATTCTGGTTCCTGGTTCTGAATATTTAAAGGCATTGTTTAACAAATTGACCAGAATACGAGAAAGTTTGTCAGAATGGCTCTTGATTTTCGCCGACTCAGGTGACACTTGAATGTAAACATCTCGCTCCTCTTGTTCAATCTGGAGTTGAAATTCACTCATTGACTCAATCAGCAACTGATCTAAAAAGACCTCTTCGACTTCCTCATCAGCAGTTTCTTGAGGTTGTGTGTTAAGAGTCAAAACATCCAATTCCTCCACTAGCTTGTTTAGACGCTCGGTTTGCCGACCAATCGTGGTTAAGTAGTGGAGCCGCTCCTCTTCCTTGATCACTCCATCTAGAATTCCCTCCACAGTAACCTGAATGGAGGTAATGGGAGTTTTAATATCGTGAGAGAGCTGCGCAATCATCATTCTCTTTTCTTGCTCGCTCTCATCAAGTGATTGAAAGGTAGCTTGCAAATTGTGAGACATGTCATTAAAAGCCTGGCCCAGCTCTTGAAATTCTAATGGTCCTTTGGTTTCGATTTCTGTGCTGAAATCCTTGCTTGCTATATCCTGAGCTTGTTTTTTCAAATGTTTCAGAGAAGAGAACACAGGCGACAAAAGAAAGATGCTCACTGCAGCGCCAATGAAACTAGCAATCAAGGTTATTCCAACGAGAAAGTAAACTTCACTTTTCTCAATCAACATTCGTTGGACTGCCCAGAAAACGACCAAAATCGTTAGTAGAGTCGACACTAGATACCCCACTAAAATATAGTTTTTTAATTTCATTTTCTACCTCTTGGTCTTTCCATCTTATAACCCAAACCCCAGACAGTTTTGATAGCAGGAGCATTTGAATTTGTATACTTGGTCAACTCTTGCCTCAAAGCATGGATATGAACATTGAGTGTATTGGTATCATCTACATAGTCCTCCTGCCATACCTTCTCGTAAAGTTCCGTCTTTGAAAAGACTCTCTCGGGATTGCTGGCTAATATCCATAGAAGTTCAAAGGATTTTACTGTCAATTCCAAAGGTTGCTCCCCAATGCGAACCTCATGAGTCACATGGTTGATTACCAAGTCACCAAACTCGATCTGTTCGGTCTCTCCTCCACGGCTAAGGCGACGCAAGATATTATTCACTCTTAAAACCAATTCGCGTGGGCTAAAGGGTTTGACTATAAAATCATCTGCCCCCAAACTCAATCCATAAATCTTATCCTGTTCGCTTGTCTTAGCAGTTGTAAAGAGGAAGGGTTGATCCGGAGCGATATACTGAACTTCACTGATAAAATCATACCCGTCCATATTGGGCATCATGATATCTGTGATAATGAGGTCGATAGATTTTTTTCTGAAAAGCTCTAATCCCTCCTTACCATCATGGGCGACCAAAACATCGTAACCTGCCTGTATAAGATAACGGTTTTGAATATCTAGAATATCTATTTCATCATCAACCAGCAAAATTGTCTTTTTCATCTGACACTCCTTCGATAAAAACAGTGTTATACTTGCTTTAGTATAACACTATTTTCTCTAATGTTTAAGTGATTTGAATCTTAATCTTCTCGTTTGCTTGTCAAACCCAAAAGTCCAACAAGACCTGCCAAGGCTAGACCAAAGATACCAAGCCCAGCTGTAGCTGTTTTAGCTTCCCCAGTATTTGGTAACATCGCTTTATCATCTTTTTTCATCATATTAGCCATTGGGCTAGAATCTGGTTGATCTACTTTCATATCTGACATATGGTGATTTGTACCCATCATACCCTCAGTCGTACCTGTAGAGCCTGTTTCAGAAGGCTTCGTATTCATCTGACCTTGTTGAGATGGTATTGTCGCCATTTCTTTTCCACGAAGCTGAATCGTTACTTGACGAGTAGCAATCAGATTGGTCAAATCAGGTTTGCCATCTTTAGAGCCATAGACTTTAACAGTAGCTAGGTATGTATGTGTTCCGTTAGCTCGAAGTTGATCTAGAAGGGCTTGTCCTTCTTTGCCAACCGTATTGCCATTCAAATCCACTTCGTAGAAATATTGGCCTTTAGCCAAGCCTTCAAGTGGCAATAGAGCAGGATTTTTAGCCGTTCCGTTATCTGACCATGGGGCTTTGTCTGAAGCTTTTAACAAGAGGCGAGTCAACATACCATCTCCACCAAAAGCTTCGTATGGAATGACTTGGTTGACACCGGCCAAGAAAGGTCCAGGAACCTTAGCCTTATCAAGGTAGCTAGCTGGAACATCAATCATGTCTTTGACATTGTTAACAACAGACTCTTTGACCTGATTTGGTGTGGTCAAGCCATTCAAATTAACAGTCAAATCTTTAGTCGCTACGAGGTTAGTTAAGTCAGGCTTGCCGTCTTTCGCACCGTACACCTTGATAGTAGCTTTATAGCTTTGAGTGCCGTTTTGTTTCAAAAGGTCAAGTAGTTCCTTGTCAGATTTTCCTTGAGTGCCAGCCAAATCCACTTCGTAGAAGTAAAGGCCTTTGCCCAATTTCTCTACTGGTGGGAGAGCGGGATTTTTAGCTGAACCATTGTCTGACCATGGAGCCTTGTCGGATGCTTTCAAGATAAGGCGTGTTAACATACCGTCACCGGCAAAGAACTCGTATGGAATGACTTGATTGACACCAGCTGTAAATGGTCCTGGGAAATTGGCTTTGTCAAGGTAACTAGCTGGGACATCTACTGTATCTTTTGTATTGTCAGCCACACCTTTTTGCACTTCAGCTGGGGTGGTCAAACTATTCAAGTTGACATCCAAATTTTTAGTCGCTACCAGATTAGTTAAGTCAGGTTTGCCGTCTTTTGCACCGTACACCTTGATAGTAGCTTTATAGCTTTGCGTGCCGTTTTGTTTTAAAAGATCAAGCAACTCTTTGTCAGATTTGCCTTGGGTACCTGCTAAATCCACTTCATAGAAGTAAAGACCTTTGCCCAATTTCTCTACTGGTGGAAGGGCGGGATTTTTAGCTGAACCGTTGTCTGACCATGGAGCCTTATCAGATGCTTTCAAGATCAGGCGAGTCAACATGCCGTCACCAGCGAAGAATTCGTATGGAATGACTTGATTGACACCAGCTGTAAATGGTCCTGGGAAATTGGCTTTGTCAAGGTAACTAGCTGGGACATCTACTGTGTCTTTGGTGTTGTCGGCCACACCCTTTTGCACTTCAGCTGGGGTGGTCGCTGGTTGCGCTTCACTGACTTCACGGTCTTGTCCAGAAACTGTAGACGCAGGACTTTCCACAGGTTTAACTGCATCTTCTGTTTGTTTCTTAGAGTCAGGTTGTGCTTGCACTTCTTCTTTTGGCACTACTGCAGGCTCTTTAGCAGTTGCGTCCGCTTTTTCTGAAGAGCTTGTGGTATCCACACTTGCTTTAGGTGTTGGAATAGACTGTTCTGAAGGAAGAGCTACATCGACTGCTTTTTTGAGAACCTCTGCTGGTAAGTCGCTCTTTTCACTCACCGAAGCAGCGTCTGGCACGACTTGGGCAGGAGTCGGATTGACGACATCAGCACGCGCAGAACTTGGTTGACCAACTAGGACAAAGAAGCCACTAGCCACAACAACTGAAGCAACGCCTACACTGAGACGGCGAATAGACCAACGAGTATATCTCTGATTTGGATTGAATTTCATAGGATTCTCCTTAGAGTTTTCTTTTTTTGATGACTCTAGTATAATCTCCTAAAATTAAAAAGGATTAAGAAAAAGTTAAAATTTTTCTTAAATCCCTCTTATAAAATACTTATATTGACTCGTTAATTATTAGGAAAGAGAGTAGCCTTTCCTCTCCTACTCACTCAGTTCAGCTAGAGTGTCCAAATGTTGGTTATTAATGACTGCCATGATGTAGGCATCTGCCTGCAAGAGGTCATTGGGTCCGAATTGGACATCCAGAGGAGCATTTTCGTAGGAACGAAAACCAAGTACATTGAGGTTGTATCGCCCACGTAAATCCAACTGACTGAGGCTTTTACCTACCCATGATTGGGGGATTTTCATCTCGACAATCGATACATTCTTGTCCAGCTGAAAGACGTCTACGCTGTTATGAAAGAGGATGGTCTGTGCTAATGAGCGCCCCATTTCAAACTCTGGTGAGATGACTGCGTCTGCACCAATTTTTTCCAACACCTTTTTAGCCGTATGGCTTTTGACCTTGGCAATAACGGTCGGCACTCCTAAACTCTTGCAGTGCATGACCGCAAGAACACTGGACTCCAGATTTTCACCTGTTGCGACGACTACGGTATCACAGGTGTCAATCCCCGCTGATAGAAGGAGTTCTTCATCCGTGATATCTCCAACTACTCCACGCGCCAACACTGATTCAAATTGATTAATGCGTTCCTCGTGGTCATCAATAGCAATGATATTCATGTCATGCTTGGCTAGGGCAGCCAAAACACTGCTCCCAAAAATTCCCAAGCCTAAAATTCCAATTGTCCGATCTGACATCGTTTTTCCTTTCTTATCCGATAGTGATATCTGCCTTCATATAGTGAATCGTATCTTTCTTGTCTGGCTGGTATTCCGCTACACTGACCAGTAGTGTCAAGGGACCAATACGGCCGATAAACATCAACAACATAACGATACTGAGGGCTAACTTACCTAACTCTGGTGTTAAATTTGCCGTCACCCCAACTGTTGCAAGGGCTGAAATGGTCTCAAACATGAGGTAGATAAAGCGCGGATTTCCCTCTGCTGTTATCCCTAGTAGGATCAAGCCCAGCAAGAATGTTAGCAAGAAGATAATAAAGACACTGAAAGACTTTTGTACGGTTCGGGGTTCAATGGTCCTCCGAGCCACATTAGCATGAGGCAAGCCCAATAGTTCACTGCGAGCAAAGACCAACAAGACAAAGAAGGTCGTAATCTTGAGCCCGCCTGCTGTCCCTCCAGGTGCCCCGCCCAGAAACATCTGCAAGATGTAGATCAGTAAGGTAACTGGTCTAGCCTGGGTGTAGTCAATGGAAGCAAAGCCTGCCGTTCTCATACTGACTGTCTGGAAGAAACTAACCAGCAGTTTCTCTGGAGCGCTGAGATTTCCAATCGTCCCAGGATTATTCCACTCAATTAAGAGAGTCGATACTGTTCCAAAGAGCAGAATTCCCGCCGTTAAAAAGAGAACCAGCTTGGTATGGAAACGCAGGCGGCGTTTTTTCTTCTTCCCAAACTGGGTCGCTAGGTCAAACCAGACCATAAATCCTAGACCACCAGTGATAATCAAGCCTGCAATCACTAGATTGATCAAGGGATCCGTTTGAAAGGCTACCAAACTCGTACTTCCAAAATTATCAAATCCAGCATTACAGAAAGCTGAAACAGCCAAAAAGATAGAGGTTAGAATCCCTCGCCCCCAGCCAAATTCGGGGATAAAGCGAAAACTCAAGAGAAAGGCACCAATTCCTTCCACCAAAAAAGTCGTCAGAAAGATTGAGCGGATGAAGTCCTTTAGAGACTGGGTTTCTCCATAACTGAAACTTTCTTGAATAGTCTCACGACCACGAAGGCTGAGCTTTTGCTTGCCTTGGATATAAAAGATTCCGATAAAGGTCATGAGCCCCAAACCACCAATCTGGATCAAAATCATACAGATCAACTGGCCCCAGATATTATAAGTCGAAGCCACTGGCAGAGTGAAAAGCCCTGTCACACAGACCATGGACACGGTCGTAAAGAGATGGTCAAAGTAGGTCGCTTGTGACGTTTCTGCTTGCACAAAGGGGAGACTTAAAAGGAGAGAACCCAAGAAGATTACTAGGGCAAAACTTAAAAAGATGCGACGGGCTGGCGACAAGCGTCCCAGTATCGTCTTGATTTTTTCCAAAAAAGATTTGAATAACATAACTACATTCTACCATAAAAACAGTCAGAACACTCACATGTGGTGCACAATGGCAAGACAGAGTTCGAGTGCCTTATCAAAAGCTTCTGAGCCCCAGTCACGACTGTCGTAGTTGTCCAGATCCGCTAAGGAATCTGCAGTAAAGAGCAATTCTCCCCAGACAACACCACGTAGCTGAGCCACTGCCGCAAGAGCCGAGCACTCCATTTCCACAACAGCGCAGCCTTCTTCCTTGCGATAGGCAACCTTTTCAGCCGTCTCTCGGTAAAAACCATCTGTCGTCCAGGTCATAACTTCCTCATAAGGAATGCCTCTTTGCTCCAAAACTTGCTCAATGGCAGAGACAGCCTCAATCTGCATCTCCATATAACGAGAAGGCGCTACATAATGGTAGCTGGTCCCCTCATCTCGCAGAGCGCGAACAGGGACGAGAAAGGCATTTTCCTCTATATCGGCTAGGACGCCACAGGTTCCAGTGGAAATGATTTGCTCCACACCATAGCCAATCAACCAATCCATAAACTGGGCAGCTGGGGCAGAACCCACGGGCGCCTGGGTTAGACAAATCGTCTCACCCTTGTAGTTGATGACATAGACTGGATAAGTCTTGGTGGCCGAAACGAACTCACCAACACAATCCGCCCCTACTTCCTGAGCATAACGGTCGATTTCCTCCTCCAAAAATGCATAGATGCACTTCTTTGGCAACTTTAAGTCCAATCCCTCATGTGTTGGCATAAGGACCGCCTGGGGGTTGTCGTCAAACTCTAAAATGGGAATCGCATGTTTCTGAATCATAGCCCACCTCCTGTAATTTTGTACTATTGTATCAAAAGCTGACGAAGTGTCAAGGAGTCGACTTTAGCAAGCCAGAAAACTCCTCTTCCATACATTTAAGAAATCGTTGCACTGCTGGAGAGGTCGGTTTCTGTTTTAGTAAAGTGATTGAGGACTTATAAAAACATATCAAATCCAATAACAAAAAGACATGAATCTGAAATAAGCAGAACATGTCTTTTTTAGCTTGTTTGAAAGTTAAGTAAATAAACCTTAATTCTTCTAGAACTCCCTTATTTCCACAAACCACCTAAAATCTGTTTTTCTAATAAGTCTAGATCTTCTTCCTTTATTTCTCCGTTGTCACTAACGATATAAAGCTGAGCGAAGTAAGCCAACAACGGGCCAACACAAATACGAACCATTTGAGGAATCGTTAACTCTGGATTTACACGTGGATCTGCTAGCAATTCCTTATGAAGCACTCGAAGTTTATCTTGAATAGCATTCCAGATAAAAATCTGTTCATTTTTTAGTTTTTTATTTGAAAAACTCTCCTGCAGAATGATTTTCATCAAAGCACGATTTTTTTTGAGATAGCTCATACGATCATGGACGAGATAACGAACCCTCTCTTCTGTCGTTTCAAAAGCTAAGAGTTCCTCCAAAAAACTACCGAAAATGCCTGGGACTACAGGATGTAAAATAGCCGTCAGTAAATCATCCTTCGTCTTAAAATACTTAAACAAAGTTGCTTGGCTTAGTCCAGCACGCTCAGCTATGTGAAGAGTTGAGGTCCCATGGTAACTCCTGGTTGATATGAGATCCACTGCTGCCTGCATGATTTTTTTCTTTCCTTGAGGGTAATTCGCTTCTTCTAAATAATCTTCAAACGATTCAAAAACAGTCTTATCCATCTAATCTTCACACCTTTTTAGCATTATTTATGTTGATTTCTAAACTTTACGATAACGACGCAATCCAACAATATTGAGAATTGTTAAAATGATCAAGAAAATCATTAAAATACCAAGATTTGGCAAAATATCACCAAGATTGTGCCCGTAAAGAATAATCTGGCTTATTGCATCACCAGAATAGGTTAATGGCAAAAATTTCCCCACAGTTGGAGCCCATTCTCCCATGGATGACAATGGAATAATTCCTGAGAAAAAAAGTTGGGGCATAATCACGAGAGGAATAAATTGCATCATTTGGAATTCTGATTTTGCTAGAGTAGACAAGAGAATTCCAAAAGCTAGTGCTACAAGAGCCAGTACCACATTAACTATTATAACATTTAAAATACTTCCTACAACTTCTACATCTAGTAGCCAAATTGCTGCTAAAACGACAACTGCCGTTTGAAAAATCGCAATAATACCGTAAGACAACATATAGCCATAGACGATTTCAGATCGTTTCACTGGTGTTGCTAACAAACGTTCTAGTGTTCCACTGGTGCGCTCTTTCAAAAGCGCCATACCTGAAATCAAAAAGACAAAGAAGAAAACTACAAAACCTATCAAAACCGGAATCATGCTGGTAAAGAAGCTTGTATTTTCATCTCCATACTGGTAAGACTCCTTGATTTCTGGTGTTTT
>NZ_KV822011.1:42276-57294 GCF_001815805.1 Streptococcus sp. HMSC072D05 | reverse complement strand
TTTTGCGTCCGAGTCCAATTGTGGAAGAGCTTGTTTAACACGAGATACTAACTGATCGGTGCCTTCACTGGCGATACTCGTTCGTAACACTTGTCGTGTCATAGTTGTTTTAGAAGCATCCGTATTTGCGTAGTCGACCTGATACTCACCATCTTTATACGATATGACTGCATCTACTTTCTCGTCAGCTAGAGCTTTTTTAGCCTGATCTAAGTCTTGATAAGTCTCGACGTCCACATGATCGAGCTCATCCATTTTCGTTACCAAACCAGTTGGTAGATCTTGTGTTGCTAACTTGACATTCACGGTTGTACTAGCTGAAAACATGAGGTTCATCAACCACATGATAAAAACAGGTGCTATAAACATCAGGGCTAGAGTTCGTTTGTCACGAAGTAATTCTTTGATGACTTTTTTTGCAATCGCTATTGTTCTCATTTTACTCACCTTCTGCTTTTAAAAATACTTCTTCAATACTTGAAACTTGATAACTTTCTTTTAAGTGTTGCGGTGTATCAAAAGCAATGATTTTTCCGCCTAATAATAAGCCGACCTTATCCGTCAACTCTGCTTCATCCATAACATGGGTAGTAACTAATATCCCAACACCATTGTCTCTAAGCGCGAATAATTCTTTCCAGATTTTCTTTCGAAGAGAAGGGTCAATTCCAACTGTCGGTTCGTCCAAAATCAAGAGTTGAGGATTTCCTAAAAGCGCGATAGCCAGTGACAAACGCCGTTTCATTCCTCCAGAATAACCAGATACCGCCTTGTTTAAGTAGTCTGTCAGATCTACTACTTGAGCTATATAAGCAATTTCCGCCTTTAGGTCTTTTTTAGAAAGCCCCTTTAGCTGACCAAAAAATTCCAGATTTTCTTGGCCTGACAAGGACTCGTATAAAGCATCTGATTGGGCCATATAGCCAATATCTCCTAAAATATGGCGATTGGGCATAGTGTGATTTAACACTAAAGCTACGCCTCCATCAGCCTTTTCCATTCCTAACGTAGTCTTAATCATAGTTGATTTACCAGCACCAGACGGACCAATTAATCCTATAATTTCTCCTGGCTGCAATTCAAAGCTGACATGATTCAGAACTATTTGATGGTCAAAAGATTTTACTAAATCTTGTAAATGTAGTAATGTTTTCATTTACTTCCTCCTTGGTGAGTTAATACTCACTTTTTAAATCACCGAAGCTATTATAGTGAGTAATCACTCACTTGTCAAGAGAAAGGGTTAAATTCTTTAAAAAATAAAACACCAGATTCGTATCTGATGTTTATAATGGATAGCTATTGCTTTTAGAGCTGTTTCTAAATCTCTTCACGATACTCCGAAATGGTCTTTCCTGTCCACTTTTTAAAGGCCTATTCTTCCTCTACTTTTCTCAGCCAATCCTACTACTGTCATCACAATAGCAACCTTGATAACCTTAGCTATGGAAATTCACTTTATCCGTTTTTATATGAAACAGACCAAGAAGTTCTCAACTCCGGATTGGTATTTATTCTAGAAAATCCTTCCTACATAAAACTCTCCCTTCTCTTTCGAGAAAGGAGATTCTTTTTTATCCTTGTCCGCCAGGGGCTGGACCGCCGCCTTGAGGGCCTCCATTTGGTCCACCACCTCCAGGCATAGAGTTGACGATTTCAGTTTGTTTTTCACCGTTGAGATAGATATCTCCGCCTGTGTAGGTCGCTGTTCCATCAAAGTCAAAACCTGTTTGACCAGTCATTTTAATGGTTCCGCCTGTGACCGTGATATTGCCGTTTGAGTCGATTGGGTCTGTGTCTCCTTGGCCGACTTCTACTGTCAGGTTCCCACCGTTCATGGTGAAGAAGATTTCACTCTGTTGGGCATTTTTGTTGGCTGCATTAACCCCATCATCTGTCGAATAGATGGTAATGTCCCCACCGTTGATAGTGATTGACTTACCTTCAAGTCCTTCTGTCGAATTCTTGACGGTGTAGGTACCACTATCGATAACCAAATCACCTGATGCGTGGATGCCATCATCTCCTGCTGTGACGGTGATGTTGTTGTTGGATAGGTACATGGTTCCGACTGAAGTATCCTCGTCATTGTCCACCTTTACGCCATCTTCCTGGGCATCGATAGTCATGGTCGTACCAGTGATGTTGAGTTCATCATTGACATTAAAGGCATCGCCAACTGCTGTGATGTTATAGGTTCCACCCGTGATGTGGAGGGTGTCGTTGGCCTTGATACCATTGTTTTTCTTGCCATCTACATTGAGAGTTCCTTTCCCGTTGATGGTCAAATCCACCTTAGAAAAGAGAGCTGCGTTTGCTTTTTCGTCGCTGTTAGAGCTTGAGTCAGAGAGACTGTTGGTGGTTCCCTCTGCTAAAGTCAAGTAGACATGGCCAGCTGATGTCGCAGATATCGCTGCATTGGTATTGGTCATGGTCGCTCCTTTTAGGACTAGATGAACATCTGCAGACTTATCTACCTCGACCTTGATTTGCACTCCGTCAGACTGACCTGAAATCACATAGGTTCCAGATTTTGTGATGGTCACTGTTGATTCAGAGACTGTCACCCCATCTCCAGAGACGTTTGCAGATGAGCCAGATAACTCAATCTTAGAAGCTGTGCTTTCGTCATAAGAGGTATCATTGTCCTTCTCTGTAAAATAGGATGATTGGTTTGTCTTTGTCGCAGTTGTTGTGGCACTATTTGTCGTTGCATTGGTATTGGATGTAGTTGTTGACTGGGAACATGCTGCCATCAGCACCATTGCCGTTAAACTCGTTGCGACTAGGGTCCATTTTTTTGATTTCATACCTTTTTCCTCTCCTTCGTATGATATAGCTAGACAGTCTACAGAAGATTTCTGAAACGAAACTAAAACTTTTCTGAAAGTTTCCTTAAATTTAGTTTGGATTAGATTTCGCCTAGTAATTTTTAGAAAGGACTGCTAAAAACAATTTTTGAACGCTAAAATACCTTTAATAGATTTTTTAAACCAAGATTCCCCAGTGCGATATCTCCTTGACCAAGAAAGCCAAAAAGAAGAAAAATTTATAAGACTAAAGCTCATAAAAAGAACAGCCCAGGCTGTTCTTTTTAGTTTTCTTTTACTTGGATTTCCTTGATAACACGCGCAGGATTGCCAGCTAGGACGACATTGTCTCCAAAGGACTTGGTAATCACGGCCCCCGCTCCTGCCACCACGTTATTTCCTAATGTCACCCCAGAAAGGACAATAACCCCACCTCCAGCCCAGAAATTATCTCCAATGGTGATGGGCTTGCCGTATTCGACCCCTGAATTGCGTTCATGCGGATCCAGTGGATGGAGTGGGGTTAAAAACTGACAGTTGGGGCCAAGCATAGCGTTGTTCCCAATGCGAATCGGACAAACATCCAGCATGGTCAAGTTCCAATTAGAATAAAAATTTTCCCCTAGATGGATATTGACCCCATAATCGACCACCAGACGTGGATTGACATAGAGATTTTGCCCAGTTGAGCCAAACCAAGTCTTGATGATTTCAGCTCCCTTCAAGGGATCCTCTTCCTTGTTAAAGGCAGCCTGTTTTTGGCGAGAAGCCTGCGCCAAGACCCGTAATTCTGGGTCCGACGGACGGTAAGGCTCCCCTGCTATCATTTTCTGGTATTCGCTAGCCATCTTATCACCTCATACTTACTTTGGCCCCATCATATCAAAAAGCCTCCGAAAGGTCAAGAATGGCCTGCTTTCTAGACTCTCGAAACGAATCCCTCTCCTAAGTCAAAACAACTTGCTTGACAAAAGCTTGACTTCATGGTTTAATATACCCCATAAGGGTATATGTGGAGGTGCCTATGTTTCACTTATTATTTACAAAAATTGACAGTATTTCTACCAGCGAGTTAGAAGCTAAACTTAAGGAACCGATTCAGCTACTGGATGTTCGGACGCCTATGGAATTCCGTAGAGGTCATATCAAAAATGCCAAAAATGTTCCTTTAACGGAAATCGGTTCTTACACACCAGCGACAAAAGAAACACTCTATGTCATTTGTCATTCTGGTGTACGAAGCAAACTAGCTGCGAAAAAGCTTAAGAAAAAAGGCTACGATGTCATCAATGTCCGAGGCGGTATGAGCGCTTGGACAGGTAAGGTCATCTAGAAGTATAAAATAATTGGCTACACAGCCTTGAACCTTATCGAAGGTCTGAGCGACAATATCCAAGGTGTCCGCTCGAAGACGATCTGACTAAGGGCAAATAATCCCTAGATGTGCGGACAAGTGGCGAATTTCAGGGGAGCTACCCAAGGTCGATACCATCCATAACCCCTAAATGAACTAAGGGAGATCTTGGGTGAACCAGACAAGAACCAAGCCTACATCCTTAGCTGCCACAGCGTTTTGCGCAACTATATCACAGAGCGTATCCTCCAGCAGGCAGGATTTGCCGTCCAAAACCTTGATGGCGCTTATTCACTATATAAAATGGCTAATCCAGAAGGAGTCGAATATGGAAACGAGTATCAGCATGGCTGACTTTTATGAAAAATACCTAAATGAAAATCTAAACCTTATCGATGTACGTGAGGTGCATGAATTCCAAGCAGGACATGCACCAGGAGCAAGAAATCTTCCGTTAAGTACCTTGGAGCAAGGTTACAAAGAACTCAAACCTGACCAGGAATATCATGTCATCTGTCAAGGTGGAGTCCGTTCCGCATCTGCTTGTGAATTTCTAAGCGCCCAAGGCCTCACCGTTATCAATGTAGAAGGTGGTATGAATGCTTGGCCCGGTCAAGTAGAATAAGCAAAAAACCGATTAAGGAACTTAATCGGTTTTTTCATTTCTGCAACCCACTGATATAGGGCTCGTAGCCCGTCGCTTCTAAAAAACGAAACACATTGATGGTATCTAAAAAGAGGTTTTCTCATTGGTATTGGGGGAACTCATCCGTTTGTCTGACATGATTTTTTTATCGAAATAGACTTAAATGACTTTGTCTGCATTGTTTATCAATAGCAAATTAGTTTACTTCCGTTTAATCAGGTATCGGATGGCCTTTTCTAGGCGTTCCTTTTGAGCCTCGGGGTCATCTAATGGTTGGTTGATGCAGTCAGTGAGATTTTCAGTAATGATCATCTCAATCACGCGCTCAACGCTAGATTTCACTGCTGTCAACTGCGTAACAATATCTGCGCAGTCACGATCTTCTTCAATCATCTTTTGAATCCCACGCAACTGGCCCTCTGAACGTTTCAGGCGTGTGATATACTTTGAGTTTGTCATTAATTTATCCTTGGTCACTTTTTCTTCATTATATCTCGAATAAGGGGCTTTGTCAAAATTCACTTCCTGTCTGTATTTGTAGGAGGCAACCTCTCCTCTGTATCAGATAGAAAAGATAGGTGAGCATGAAAATGGAAAAGAAACTCTGTCCTCCTTGAAGCTTGATGGGAAATAAAGTTGCCCATTAACCAACTGACTTTTATGCCTTATATCTTGGACAAAAAGGCAAGGATCACTATCCCATAGACTAGGACTAGAGCCAGACCAAATCCGATACCAAACCACTTGTAAAACTTGTCCATCCCGCTGTAACGTTCGACATAGGCCCTGTTCGGCTTGTCTGGATCGTACCAGACCGTCAGCTCCGAATGAAGGGGGAAATGGGTCTGCATCAATCGTTTGAAGGAAACAAAGGAGTTGCTGTAGCGAGTGATCGAAGACGCTAGCATATCTTCTCTTGTATAATCATTTGAAACTTTAGTAGGACCCCACGGAGTCGTGACCGTTTTGAACATAAAATACTGCAAGGTTTTCTTATAAGTAATCCCATCCACCGTGTATTCGACGATAGGTGGATACCCCTCACGAAAACGGCTATATCCGATAACTGTTCCCTGTACGGATGACTGGGCAAGGCGGACCAACTTCTGATCTCGAAGATAGAGGTAGAGAAAGGTCCCACATACAAATACAAAAGATAGGAAGATGACGATGATCCCAACTATCAAACCAATCACTTCTTTATTCATATGAACTCCTCCTGTTATTCTATAGAATAAAATCCCAAAGAACTCACTCGTCCAGAATCGGTATCGAATCCCTCGAGTCTACTCTTCGGATTTTTCTTTTGACTGTTTTTCTCTCAAATCTTTCACAGATTTTGATATGATATCTCTCACCTGTTCATCAGTAAGTCCTGGAATCTGGTAATATGGATTATTGGATTCGCTTTTTGACGGCTTTGTTCCTGAACTTTCGGTTTTAGAACTTTGTTCAGTCGAAGACGAGGATTTCGACTCTGAGGAACTGGATTCTTTGGCCTTAGAGGAGCTAGACGACTCAGACTCAGAAGGCTTGGACGTTTCAGGCGTTTTAGAATCAAGCTTAGGCGGCTTGTTTACTTGGTCGTTCGGCTGTTTCACAGGTTTATAGAATAGCCCAAAAGACAACAGCAAGGCCATCAAGATCCCAATGCCAGCCAAGGTTCTTTTATTGGCTTCAGCCGAGGGAACCTTTACTCCCTTTGTACTGAGTGTTTTCCATTCTGGATGCTCTTTTTCTATGGCTTTTTTCTGTCTCCTAAGAGGAGCAAGTAGAAAATGATTAAAAGGCACAATCGTTACCATAGCTACCGTTACAAGTGGGACATAATTGGAATGACTTGATACCAGTAGAACATCGAGTATAGCGAGAAGGATGAAGAGGAAACGCCCCACAAACTTACGAACTTGATGCTCTTTTTTGATCTGCAAATATCTCTCTTGTGACATTATCATCCTCTCTTTTCTATTTCTTCATTAAATATCACTTTCCCCTGTTCATATTTTCGCACAGCTAAGAACCAGCGGATAGGGTTGTTTTGGAATAAGAAAAGGTACAACAAGGCAGGAAAGAGACCTGCTAAAGGCGAGAAAAAGATTTGTATATCAAATGCCTCTTGCTTATTGAATGAGTCAATAGTGCCCGGAATTGCAGCAGCAAATATTACTATAGTAGTCATAAAAACTAGTAGCATGACAATCATAAAAGCCAACATTTTCGCAAACGTCGCTTTTTTCTCACTAAAATTTTCCCAGAACAAATTTGAATAAACTGCTTCTTTAAACTCTTTCTTTGTTGCTCCTTGGACTCGTTTCACTCCTTTATATAAGGCGACTTCCATCATCCATATAAATCCAAATAGGATAAAGGAAAGACAAAGAATAAAAATAGGAACCATCCCACTATTATAACGAAGGCCTGAGAAAATTGGTATTGCAACAAATCCTCCGAGTAAACCTAACAAAGAGAATATAGCAATTAAAGGAGCAATCCCCCTATTCGATCTCCTAGCCCCTTCTGTATTTAACAAGGCACTCTTATCTGCTACAAGAGCCTCTTTTGTTCGCGTATTATAGTAAACGGCCTTATCACCGCTCTGTCCAATAAAAATTATTTTTCTCATATAAAATCACCACAGTTTTCACTAATCACTATAATCAGAAACTTCAATTTTATCATAGGTTGTTGATAAAACATCACCATCACCAACCACTGGTAATGGTAATAGCGTTTCTCTCGTGTTTCTAGTTCTTCTCTTCCCTAAATAATACTTTTCCCTGCTTGTATTTTCGTACGGCTAACAGCCAGCGGATTGGATTGTTTTGAAATAGTAGAAGAACCACGCTAATTGGAACGATCGTTGCTCCGATTGGTACCATGAACATGGACGGCTCAAACCATTCCTGTTCATAGAAAGGAATGAAAGTCCCAGGTATGACAAAGAACACAACAATAACAAAAACAAATAGAAGAACGAGGATAACAAATAGATACAAGATGATTTTATCGACTGTTGGTTCCTTATCTGGTGACTTCCTCCAAAATTTACTACTTTCAACCGCTTCTTTAAACTGCTCTTCACTTGCTGGGACAAGCGACTTGGCCCCACTGTAGAACAGTTTTTCAAATCCATAAACACTTCCGATAAAAACGAAAAGGATAGCGGCTAGATGGATAGGTGCCATCCACTCACTCAATCTAAAGGGCGCTAGCAAGGAACGAATCCAAATACCGATAATAGCAACTAGCAAGAAAATAAAGAAGACAACCCAAGGCCACTTGGATTTCTTTGAACTGATGGCACCGTCGGTTTCTGACGAGGCGCTAGATTCTGTCGCTAAAGCCTCTCTCGTCTTTGTGTTATAGTAGACGGATTGCTGGCATCCTTGGCCTATATAAATGATTTTTCTCATCTTACATTTCTCCCTCTTTCCCTCGGCTACCGTCCTGTAATGTCTCCATCAGCTCCTTGAACAATCGTTTGCGCGTTTTCATCCGAAAATCATAAACTATATATGTAAGAATACCAATCCCTAACATGTACATAATTAAAAATTGAAAATCAGAAACAGCCAGATAACGATAGGCTGAAAAAATCGTTATTAAAACAAAAATGTAGCCAACTACTGTCAACGCCCTAGATTTTCTCCTAAGTGTTTTGATATTGGCTTTTGTGAGCCGGACTTTTCTAAATCTATCTGTCTTCATGTTGCGTCGGGTAGATTTGGCAAGGAGAATGGTCCCGAAAACCAAAAACAGAGACATCAGGATAAAGAAAATCAGATTGAAAGGGGAGGAGACATCTCCAAAGGTTTGGTTGAGCAACTTTGACAGCCGTTGCAAGGAATAGATTGCAATAGGGGCTGCAATGGCTGAATAATTCATGCCTTGTTTTGCACTGTAGAATACTTGATTCCCCAAATCATAATAGATAAAAGAGTCCTCCAGAGGGCCCTTACTGATTAAATTTTTTACACTTGTGTCCATCTTATTACCATTTCCTAAACTCAATACGGATGTTCAAACAAAGTCCTACTTTCTCTAAAAAGCATCGTGACAACAATTGCCAGCAGTCTAGCCGATTTTTAGCATTTGCCTTCCTAGAGAAAGAAAAGTTTATTAGTATTATAGCATGAACCCCCAGAAAAGGGAAAATATCCCCGGCAGATACCTTTGCTAGGGCCAAGAAAGGCTTCGTCATTTCATAAAAAAGCGAACAAATCCACATTCTAAAAACAGAATGCGAGCTTGTCCGCCTTTTCCTATGTCTCTAAAATAAATAATGTGTTTTCCTCGTTTCATCGTGCCAAGCGAATGCGGGTCACAATCCCATCTGGGTCTACAAGATCCAGTTCACTCGAATTTAGCCATTTGATCGGTGCTTCTAGCTCTTGTGCTTGCTTAACGATGTTCAAGAGTTCTTCCTTGCTTTCGACCTCAAGGACATAGTAGGCCAAGCCTGACAAGCCTTGCTCACGCGGAGCCAGACCTTTTCCAGCCCATTCGTTGACAGCCAGGTGGTGATGGTACTGACCAGCCGCTATCCAACTAGCACTAGGAATGCTAAATTTATCTTCTAGTCCTAACACCTTTTGATAAAACTGGCTCGCCTCACGACTATCCTTCACCGATAGATGGATATGCCCCATTCTCGTCCCTTCAGCTAGGATAAAGGGATCCACCTTTTCCCCTAACTCATAGATGTCCTGTGCCGCAAGGGCTTCGGTCACACCGATAATGCGACCGTCTTCTCGAATATCCCATGAAGACACTGGCTTATCACGGTAGAGTTCAATGCCATTCCCTTCCAAATCCTCTAGATAAATAGCCTCGCTGTATCCATGATCTGCACCCCCAACCAGAGGAATCCGCAAATCACTTAGGTGTTTCAAGACATCTGCCAAGGCTTTTCGTGTCGGCAACAAAATCGCCAGATGGTAGAGCCCATAATGCCCCCTTACTTCGCCAGACTTTTCTGCCTGAATCAAGTGAACCAAGGCTTTTCGACCAAGTCCCAAAATCGCTTCTGTCTCTGTTTGAGATAAAATCTCCAAGCCAATAATCTGGTGATAAAAAGCCGTTTGACTCGTCAAATCCTTGACATTTAAAACCGCCTCTGCTAGATAAATGTGGCTTTGGTATGCATAAGTCATAGGGTGTCTCCTTTTTTGTTGTAACTTTATGCATTACATCAATTATACACTATTGAGATAAAATGTCAACGAAGACAACTCAAAAGAGCTGGAAACCAGCTCTTCTTTTTATTTAACAACAAGCTCGTAACGAGTTTTGCTGGTGAAAATTCCCCCTGCTTTGAGAATGACTTGGTCTTTGAGATCACTGTGAATGGCATCTGGTAAAGCTTGCGCTTCAAGGGCAATCCCATTGTGCTGTACCATTGGCTGGCCTCCGATGATGACACTCTCATCCACAAAGTTTGCTGTGTAGACCACAAAGCAAGGGGCCTCTGTCTTGAAAAGTAGGAAACGACCTGAGTTTTGGTCATAAAGGAAACCAGCATTGTCATGACCTGCAGGAAGGGCAAATGGGTGATCCAAACCAGATACCAACTGAATTTGCTCATCGTCCTCTGCAAAGATATCCTTGAGCAAAGCACCATTGTAGATGTGTTTCACCACATCACGAGTAGCATCTGGAGTCTTATCTGGAACACCGTCAGGAGCGATTGGGTAAATGCCCTCCGTATTTAGTTGGAAGACATGGCGGTCAACTGTCTGCGTGAAATCACCAGACAAGTTGAAGTAGCTGTGATTAGTTGGATTGACAAGCGTATCCTGATCTGTCGTTACCTTGTAGCTGACTTCGTAGGCACCAGTTTCTTCCAAGCGATAGCTGATCCAGATCTTGAGATTACCAGGAAATCCTCCTGTCCCGTCTGTACGCTCTGTGTAGAGGGTCAAGCCATGGTCGCTCACCTCGACCAATTCAAACAAGCTCGAATCCCAACCTGTTGAACCACTGTGGTTACAGTTGCTAGCATTGTTGACTTCAAGATTATAGGTCTGGCCATTGAGTTCAAATGTTGCACCTGCAATACGGCCCGCTACAGGACCTACACTTGCTCCATGCTTGGGACTATTGCCTACATAGCTATCAAAATTATCAAAGCCCAAGATCACATTGGCAAAATTACCAGCCTTGTCAGGTGTGACATAGCGCAAGATGGTCGCACCATAGGTCATAACTTCAAGCTGGTAACCACCGTCAGTCTCAAAGCGATAGGCCAAGACATCCTTGCCCTCATGATTTCCAAATACACGCTCTGTGTATGCTTTCATTCTTCTCTCCTTTGATCTATTTCTCTTAAGTAAACAAACCATAGAGAGCCTATTCACCATCTATGGTTGTAGTTTTTATTTTCAGAATCCTTTGTCAGAAAACCTTAACAAAAGGGGGTTCTTCTATACTTGTTTTATGCTTCCACACGTTCAGTCCATGAAGTCGCTGTTGTTTGAAGAACCTTGTTGAGTTCGTCAATGTTCTCAAAACCTGTTGTGCGTAGCCACTCACGAGCTGCTGCTTCACCATCTTTAATGTAAGCTTCAACTGATCCAGCCCAGGTTGCACGGCCACAAAGAACGCCGTTGAAGTTTGCGCCTGATTCGTGAGCAAAAACAAGAGTCTCTTGGAAGAGTTTAGCTGATACGCCCGCACTCAAGTAGATGTATGGCAAGTTAGTTGCCTCATCTTGTGCTTTGAAGAAGGCTGCTGCTTCTTCGCGAGTATGAACGATTTTTCCTTCACCAAATCCTTCAACGTATTTAACGTTAACTGGAACTTCCACTTTCAAGACATCGATGTTGAAGCGTGGGTCTGAGAAGACCTTCATAGCACCGATAACCTTGTGTGGTTTTACTTTAGCGTATTCTGCAGAACCTGCGTCAGCGATTTTTTCATCGTAAGCCAAGATCTCAAGGAAGAACGGAATGTCTTCCGCCACACATTCAGAGCCAATGCGTTCGATGTAGGCTTGTTTTTGTTGATTGAGTTCGTCAGAGCTGTCTACATCATAGTAAAGCAAGAACTTAACAGCGTCTGCACCTTGTTCTTTGATGCGTTTGGCAGACCAAACATCCAAGCAGTCAGGCAAGCGTTTAGTGCTAGTTGTATCGTAGCCAGTTTTCTCATAAGCAAGGAGAAGACCAGCATTTGGAGCAAGCGCTTTTGTAGCTGGGAGACCATACTCAGGGTCGAGAAGCATAGAGGATGCGTATTTTGTCAATTCATCTGCAACCAATACTTTAAGTTCTTCCATTTGAGCAACTGTTGGCTCTTCTGTTTGATATTGAGCCATGAGGCGTTTCAAAGCACCACGTTGGTCAAAGGCAAGAGCTGAGATAATGCCGTTCTCGTCAGAGAGTTTTTGCAAGCAAGCTACTTTATTGGGACTTAATTGTAATTTACTCATAGACACTTCCTTATTTTTGATATTCATGAATGATCACACCTTGTACCACACGGTTTACAGTGCCAGTAGGAGATGGTGTATCTGGTTTATTTTCTACCTTGAGCGAAGTCAATAGGGCAAAGAGTTGAGCATAAACGATGTAAGGGAAGACACGGTAAATATCGTTCAAAACACCGCCACAGCCAAGGGCTACTTCTTTGACATTTTCAAGACCAAAGGCTTGATCACTCAAAAGCACAACACGACGAGCAATGTGATCACCAGCCACTTCACGAACCAAGTCCAAGTCGTACTTGCGAGTGTAGTCTGTCGTTGTGCCAAATACCAAAACAACTGTATCTTCGTTGATCAATGATTTTGGACCGTGACGGAAGCCAACTGGGCTTTCATACATGGTCGCCACTTGACCAGCTGTTAATTCCAAAATCTTCAACTGAGCTTCATGAGCAAGTCCAAAGAAAGGACCAGCGCCCAGGTAGATAACACGGTTAAAGTCGAGGTCAACCAGTTCTTTAACATCTGCTGCATTGTCTAGAACTTTACGCGCAAGGCTAGTCACAACTTCAAAACGTTGAGCTTTCACAGCAAATTCTGTAGGATCAAAGACCAAGAGAGCTGTCAACATCATAGACGTAAAGCTAGAAGTCATGGCAAATCCAGCGTCATTGGAAGCAGCCGGTTGCAAGAGCAAAAGATTGCGGTCATCGCCATGAGCTTGAAGAGCCAATTTCCCTTCTGCAGCACATGTAATGGTCACTTGATAGAGGTCATCAACCAAGGCTTTAGCCAAATCAACGGTTGCCACACTTTCAGGTGAATTACCGCTACGAGCAAAGGATACAAGGACAGTTGCCACATCTTTTTTCAGATAGGTTTCTGGATTGGCAACAATATCTGTTGTCGCAATAGAATTGAAATTCCATTTGCGCTCGTCATAGACTTCCTTAAAGTAAGGCACCAAGGTATCTCCCACATAAGCAGAAGTCCCAGCACCTGTCAAGATAACCTTAATATAGTCATGTCTATCAGCGATATCTTGCAGAAAGGCTGCAATTTCTTCACATTTCGCTTGATAGGCTTCAAAAGCTTCTTTCCATACATCAGGCTGTTGGTAGATTTCACGAGTCGTGATTTCTGCACCCAGTTCAAGTAATTCTTCTTTTGTGTAATTTAGCATAGAGTTCCTCTAATCTATTGTTGTTTCATTCCTATTGAAAATATGGGAATGGGAGTGACTCCCATTCCCATGTATATTCTATATAAGATGTTCTAACGATTTTCACGTTATCACATCGTATACTCAATGAAAATCAAAGAGCAAACTAGGAAGCTAGCCGCAGGCTGTACTTGAGTACGGTAAGGCGACGCTGACGTGGTTTGAATTTGATTTTCGAAGAGTATTATTCATCTTCGTCATCATCGAAGCCCGCTAACAGATCGTTGACTTTTACAATGCTTTCTGCAGCTCGGCTCTTGTAGTCCGCATCTGCGCCTGTAAGGCTGGCATTGATAAATTCAATCACCATTGGAAGATTCATTCCTGCGTAGAGTTCAATGTCGCGACCTTCCATGATCAAACGGCTTACCACGTTACATGGTGTACCACCGAGAAGGTCCGCAAAGACTAGGAAATCATCCAATCCTTCGATAGCAGCTTCAAATTTTGCAGTAAATTCTTCTGGACCATCTTCTGGAAGAAGGGCCACTGCATGAATGTTGTCCTGTGGACCCATGATCATTTCTGTGCTACCTTTAAGTTCTTCACAGAAACGACCATGACTCACCAAAATTAATGATTTACTCATAAATTATGCGCCCATTCCAAGCAAGAATTTACCGATGAATGAAAGACCTACTGCAAGAACGATAATGATACCGATCGCTTTAGTAGAGTTCATACCTTTCTTACCAAGCAACCAGAAGATAAAGGCAGTAAAGATTGCTGGAAGCAAACGTGGGAAGATTGAGTTCAAGATGTCTTGGAAGTCAATCATCTTTTCACCGATTGGCAATTTGTAAGAAATCTCAAAGTTGATCATTGTCGCTACAAGAGCACCCATCATGAAGACACCAAGTACAGATGCAGCATCAATCAAAGCTGTCAAAGTACTTTGCATGTTGTTGATAAGGTTAACCCCTTCTTTGTAGGCAAATTCCAATTGTTTCCAACGGAAGATGTCATATGCAACTGCAACTGCGATCCAAAGGAAGATACCCCATGGTTGGCCAGCGATAGCCATAGTTGCTGCGATAGATCCCATGATAGCAGGTACAAGTGAACCAAAGATTGTATCTCCAAGAGGAGCGAATGGTCCCATCAAACCTGTCTTGATACCGTTAACGGCATCTTTTGAACCCACACCATCTTTTTCTTCCATGGCAAGGTCAAAACCAGCGATAATTGTGTGGAAGAATGGAGAAGTATTGAAGAATTGAGTATGAACTTTCATCATTTCTTTCAATTCAGGAGTTCCATCCCCATACATTTTACGCAATTGAGGCAAGATCATGTAAAGGTAACCAGAAGCTTGCATACGTTCATAGTTCCAACCTAATTGGAAAGTAAACAAGCTACGTTTGTTGATTTGATTAAAATCTTCTTTTGTAAGTTTGTAATTAGAATTCGTCATCTTCAATTTCCCCACTTTCTGATGGTGTAGAAGGTGCTGCTACAGCAACTTTTTGGCTGTTCTTGAAGTGAACAACTGCAAGGAAGATACCCACGATAGAGATACCGATCATAGACAATCCTTTGAAGTTGTTAACAAAGCCAATTTTT
>NZ_KV822011.1:24765-42176 GCF_001815805.1 Streptococcus sp. HMSC072D05 | reverse complement strand
TTTTTCAGCAACTTCAGCAGGAAGAGTGCTAATGATACCAGCAACTGCTCCACCAAGACTTTGTACGTTTGAGTAAAGAACAGTCAACATAGCTGTCAAACCAAATCCCATAGCAAGGTAGTGAAGGTTACGTTTAACTGGAAGGTAACGAAGCAAGATTGCAAATCCAAGACCTGGAAGCATACGACCTGCAAGTGTCAAACCGTCTGCAACCCATTGGTATTCTTTAACAAGGTCTACTACTGATTGTACGAAAGCACCACCAAAAGCAAGAGCGAAGAATACTGGAAGGGCACGTGAAAGAGCCCATGGAAGCGCACCAAGTAGGTAGTTGCGTTCGATACCTTTGTAGTCAAAGCGTTCGATCGCAGCATCAATACGGTGTGCAAAGAAAGTAGTTGTCATACGTCCAAGAACGTCGAAGTATGTCAAAAGTGCTGCTACTGGTACAGCGATTGTTGTAATCGCAAGATCTGTATCAATACCTTGAGAGATAGAGAATGCTGTTGCAAGAACCGCACCAGAAGTTGCGTCGATACGAGAAGCACCACCGAAGGTACCAACCCCAAGAACGAACAACTGCAAGCTACCACCGATAAACAAACCAGTTGTCACATCTCCCATGATCAAACCGGTAATGAAACCAGCGAATACAGGGGAACCTGCAGATGAAACGATTGTCAACTCATCACAGATTTGATAAGCTGAGTACAAAGTGAGAAGTAAAATTTGCCACCATTGTATCATAACAATGACCTCCTAAAAATTTTTTCCTATTTTAATAAGCTCAAAAAGTCTGAAACTGGATCATTTGGAACCATTTGAGCAGTGAGTTTCACACCTTTTTCTGCTAGTTTGTGGAAATCTTCCACATCCTTGTCTACCACATTGATAGAACGTGTGATAGAGCGAGTTTCTGGTGTTTGAGACATATTGCCGACGTTGAGTGTTTCAAGCGGTACACCTGCTTCGACCAAACCAAGGAAACGGTCTGGTTTACGTGCAACGATAAAGAGACGTTGGCTATCGTATTTACCAGCAAGGATATTTGCTGCTGCTTTCTCAACTGGCAAGATACTGAGTTTCACACCTGGTGGTGTCGCAAGTTTCAAACCACTCTTTTCAATATCGTTGTTAACAACTTCGTCGTCTACAACCATAATGCGTGAAACATTTAGTTTTCCAGCCCAAAGATTGGCTACTTGACCGTGGATCAAACGTCCATCAATACGGCATCCTACAATTGTCATAAGTTTTCCCCCTTTATGTGTTTTAGTGTAGGTTTACGAGTTAAATGAATCTCTTCTTTATATTCGCCCTCAGTTTCAAAGATGATGATGCGGTTAGCACCTTCCTTGAGATAACTATGAGGGATATAAAGTGAGAGGGTCGGGCCGACGTTCCAGAAACGTCCTAAGTGACGCCCGTTGACAAAGGCAACTCCCTTACCAAACTCAGACAAGTCTAAGTAGGTATCCTTCGGCTCTTCAACAGTAAAGTCGAAAGCGTAAAAGGCTGGTTGTCCTTCTGTCCATCCTTTTGAAAAATCAATTTTCTCAGGATTATCCAGTGGCAGTGGATATTGTTTCCAATTCAGTAAGAAATGTAGATCCTTGCAGACACCTGTACGAATTCCTTTACGTTGCGTATCTGCCAAGAACTTATGTCCGTAGTTGACACGCCCCATATTTTCAATCAAGATGTCAATCTCTGAAAAGCCTTCTCGGTTGCCCTGACAGTAGATATCTTCACCAATCTCTGTCTGGTATTGAGTAGCAATCCATTGACCATCTACAAAGAGTTGAGCTCGGTCACGTCCATCGATGATACGGAGACGTTCCTCTTCTGCATCCCAACTTGCCTCAGTGCGGTAGAGAAGGTAGCCATAACTTTGACCAAGTTCTTCCATCGCTTTTGGATAGAGGCTTTCAGTAGGACTAGAGAGATTATCCAGGGTTTCAAACAAGGAAACTTTTTCGACCAATGGAATGGACCCTATCTCCATGCTTTCCTTATAGAGTGGTTCCAACTGTGGATACTCTGGGAAGTGGGTTGCCATCATCTTCTTGACTGCTAAGTATTTAGCAGTTGGATTTCCTTCTTCATCGAGAAGGGCATCATAGTCGTAAGATGTGACTTGCGGCAAATCCAGAGTTCCTCGAGCCGAGCAACCATTCATGAAACCAAAGTTTGTACCACCATGGAACATGTAAAGGTTGATAGAGCCTTGCTCCAATACCTCTCGAACAGCTTCTGCCAATTCTTTAGGATCACGAGTGATGATGGGTTCTTTCCAACGGTTGAACCAACCATCCCAGAATTCCATACACATGAGGGGCCATTTCTTGCCATGCTCATCAAAGAATTCCTGCATCTGTGAAAAGTTGTACGGAGCTTTAGAACCGAAGTTTCCTGTCACAAAGAGATCGTCTTCGATCAAGGTTCCGGCTTTCAGAGTAGCCCTCCATGGGCCATCTGAAGTAAAGAGTGGGCAATCAATCCCTCGGTCTTCCATCAATTTCCGAATTGCTCGTAGATAAGACTTATCTTCTCCATAAGAGCCATATTCATTTTCGACTTGCATCATAAGAATGTTTCCACCATTATCCAACAAGCGAGGCACAAGCCTTGGCAATAATTGGTCATAATAGCGAGCAACAGCCTCGATGTAGGCCGGGTCGGACGAGCGGATTCGCATGTCCTTGGTCAAGAGCCAGGCCGGCAAGCCACCAAATTCCCATTCCGCACAGATAAATGGAGACGGGCGTACAATGGCATAGAGACCCAGATCTTGTGCAATTTGAAGAAATCTCTCCAAATTTCTGGCACCTTCAAAATCAAACTCCCCTTCAACAGGTTCGTGTAAATTCCAAGCCACATAGGTCTCGACTGTATTAAAGCCAAGCGCCTTTAAGTTATAGAGAGAATGATACCAATCCTCTGCTGGAATCCTAAAATAATGAATGGCGCCGGACAAAATCTTGAACGGTTTTCCGTCTAAATAGAAATCGTCCTCAATTTTAAATCTGGTCATGTTATTACCTCTGACGAATTAAGTTTGCGCTTTCATTTATTATAATATTAACTATAATCAAATCTTTTGCATTTGTCAATAGGTTTTAGAAAATTATTTAAAATTTTTCTATTTTTTTACTTACCGTTTACCGAAATTATCTAAAAATAGCATGAAAACGATCTTTTTATGTATGATAATTCACAAGAACATCAAATGAATTTTTTTACATGTAAAATAACATTTTTAGTCTATTATTTTAATTTTTTGACCTTAATACTACTCTTTTCTCTATATTTGTGGTAAAATCAAAATTGGAGAAAGAGAATCGAGGTGAAATTTATGGCTATTCCTAAATACCAATATATTAAAGATGAATTAAAAAATAAAATCATCTCTGGTCAATTTGCAAGTGGAGATAAATTTTATACAGAAGCCGAATTGATCGCGATGTACGATGTGAGTTCAATCACAGTTGTTCGTGCCTTGAACGACCTTGCTAAAGACGGCTACATTGTCCGCCAACAAGGTAAAGGTACTTTCGTTTCACGTGCCCGTAAGCACAAACTCGTTGAGTTTTCAGATGTCGAAATCTTTGAAACAAAAGACGATAAAGTTACTGTCCTTTCTATCGAGCGCGGAAACAAACTTGAATATTTAGATAAACTTGGACTACGTGGAGATCAATTCTACTATAAGATTGAACGTATTCGTCAGACAAACGACGTAACATACATCTACCACACATCTTATATTCCTGAGCAATACATCAATGCCAACTATCCAAATCTTGACTATTATAGCTCTATCTATACACGTTTCAAATTGGATTACCGCATTCACATGAGTGATGAACATTTTGAGGAAATCAACGAAATCGCATTCCCAACACCAGAGCATGCTGCTTCTGTACTCGGAATCGATACACAATTCCCAACTGTCTTCCAAACGAAGACTACAAAACTTGAGGCCACTGGCCAAGTCCTTGCCTATAGTGAAACTTATAAGCGAGCGGACTACTACAAAATCAAATTCATCTCATGCAATCGAGGTCATTAAGAAAAAGCCTGAGCCTAGCTCAGGCTTTTTCTGTATTCATTATAGCACGAGAAAGAAGTTGTGAAAACACTATGAAGGGCTCTTATTTAATTAGTAGCATTTTTACTAAAAACAAGTTAAATACTTGCTTCGTTTTTCCTTCTATCTTTATCTTTTATTGGCAATTTTCTCCTAAATCTTATGTTTTCCTCCATTTATTATAGTTCTTATATAAACCCACTTGACATTTTACCCCTTAGATAATAAAATAAAATTGGTTTTATGTAAACGCTATCATATATGATAATAACAAGGAGGTTTTGTCATGAAACTAGAAAAGAAACAGCGCTTCTCCATCCGTAAATACGCAGTTGGAGCAGCTTCTGTACTTATAGGATTTGCTTTTAGCGCACAAGTCGCAGCTGCCGACGGGATTACTCCGACTCCAACAGCTGGGGAAACAGTTCAAACTGTCCAGGAGAGTCCGCAAACACCCAATGAGGCTGGAGAGTCCAAGGCCCCAGAAAAACTGGAAGAAAAGGCTGAAGAACCTGTAAAAGAGGAGATCAAAGAAGACACGGAGGCTCCTCATACAGTTGCTCCAAAAACGGAAGAAACAACTGCACCAGCTGTGACAGAAAATGCTAGTCCTACTCCGACTACTGAGAAAGAAAGTCCTGCTCCAACTGAAGTTCCTGCAGAAAACTCTCCTTCAGAAAAGAAAAATGAAGCAGCCACACCTGCAGTAACCACACCTGCAGTAGCCACTCCTAGTACGGAACGAGCAGCTCAGGTAAATGAAAAACTGGCTAAACGAAAAATGATCTCAATTGATGCTGGACGCAAGTACTTCTCGCCTGAGCAACTCAAAGAAATCATCGACAAAGCTAAACACTATGGTTATACTGATCTTCATTTACTAGTTGGAAATGATGGCATGCGTTTCATGCTGGACGACATGACGATCAAAGCCAATGGCAAAACCTATGCAAGCGATGATGTCAAACGTGCACTCGAAAACGGAACCAATGCCTACTACAAGGATCCAAACGGCAACCATTTGACAGAGAGTCAAATGACGGACTTGATCAACTATGCTAAAAACAAAGGCATTGGTCTCATCCCAACTGTAAACAGCCCTGGTCACATGGATGCGATTTTGCATGCCATGAAAGAACTAGGCATCCAAAAACCGAACTTCAACTACTTTGGTAAGGAATCTGCTCGTACCGTTGACCTTGATAACAAAGAAGCTGTTGAGTTTACCAAAGCCCTGATCGACAAGTATGCTGCATACTTTGCTGGCAAATCTGACATCTTCAACATCGGACTAGACGAGTACGCCAATGATGCTACAGATGCCAAAGGCTGGAGCGTTCTTCAAGCCTATAAATGGTATCCAGAAGATGAATTCCCAGACAAGGGTTATGATAAATTTATCGCCTACGCTAATGACCTTGCTCGCATCGTCAAATCTCACGGCCTCAAACCAATGGCTTTTAACGACGGTATCTACTACAATAGCGACACTAGTTTTGGAACCTTTGACAAAGACATCATCGTTTCTATGTGGACTGGTGGATGGGGCGGATACGACGTCGCTTCTTCTAAACTTCTAGTTGAAAAAGGCCACCAAATCCTTAATACCAACGATGCTTGGTACTACGTCCTCGGACGAAATGCCGATGGCCAAGGATGGTACAACCTTGACCAAGGACTCAATGGTATCAAGAACACTCCAATCACTTCTGTACCAAAATCTGATGGGGCTACTATCCCATTCATCGGTGGTATGGTAGCTGCTTGGGCGGACACCCCATCTGCACGCTATTCACCATCACGCCTCTTCAAACTCATGCGTAGCTTCGCAAATGCCAATGCTGAATACTTCGCAGCTGACTATGAGTCTGCTGAGCAAGCCCTGAAAGAAGTCCCAACAGACCTTAACCGCTATACTGCAGAAAGTGTCGCAGCTGTCAAAGAAGCTGAAAAAGCCATTCGCTCACTCGATAGCAACCTCAGCCGTGCCCAACAAGACACCATTGACCAAGCAATCGCGAAACTCCAAGAAGCTGTCAGCAATTTGACCTTCACACCAGAAGCTCAAAAAGAAGAAGACGCGAAACGTGAAGTTGAAAAACTTGCCAAGAACAAGGTAATCTCCATCGATGCCGGACGTAAGTACTTCACGCTCGACCAACTCAAACGCATCGTAGACAAGGCGAGCGAACTCGGCTACTCTGATGTGCATCTTCTCCTAGGAAATGATGGACTTCGCTTCCTCCTTGATGACATGACCATCACAGCTAACGGCAAAACTTATGCAAGTGACGATGTCAAAAAGGCCATCATCGAAGGAACAAAAGCTTACTACGATGATCCAAACGGAACCACTCTTAGTCAAGCTGAAATCACTGAATTGATCGAGTACGCAAAATCAAAAGGCCTCGGACTCATCCCAGCGATCAACAGCCCAGGTCACATGGATGCCATGCTCGTCGCTATGGAAAAACTTGGAATCAAGAATCCTCAAGCCAACTTTGACAAGGTCTCCAAAACAACCATGGACCTTGAAAACGAAGAGGCCATGAACTTTGTCAAAGCCCTCATCGGCAAGTACATGGACTTCTTTGCAGGCAAGACAAAGATCTTCAACTACGGTACAGACGAATATGCCAATGATGCCACCAACGCGCAAGGCTGGTATTATCTAAAATACTACAATCTCTATGGTAAGTTTGCTGAGTACTCTAACACTCTTGCTGCCATGGCCAAAGAAAGAGGCCTTCAACCAATGGCCTTCAACGATGGTTTCTACTACGAAGACAAGGATGATGTTGAGTTTGACAAGGATGTCATCATCTCTTACTGGTCTAAGGGATGGTGGGGTTACAACCTTGCAACGCCTCAGTACCTAGCAAGCAAAGGTTACAAACTCCTCAACACCAACGGAGACTGGTACTACGTGCTAGGTAATCACAAACCAGATGAAGCTTACCCACTATCAAAAGCACTTGAAAACTCTGGCAAAGTACCATTTAACCAGCTTGCATCTACCAAATATCCTGAGGTAGACCTTCCAACCGTCGGAAGCATGCTTGCTATCTGGGCAGACAGACCAAGTGCTGAGTACAAGGAAGAAGAAATCTTTGAACTCATGACTGCCTTTGCAGACAATAATAAAGACTACTTCCGCGCTAACTACAATGCCCTCCGTGAGGAACTTGCTCAAATCCCTGCAAACTTGGATGGATACAGCAAGGAAAGCTTGGAGGCCCTAAATGCAACGAAAGAAGCTCTCAACTACAACCTCAACCGTAACAAACAAGCCGAGTTAGACGCTCTCGTAGCCAAACTCAAGGCAGCCCACCTAGGCCTCAAACCAGCAGCAACCCACTCAGGAAGCCTTGATGAAAATGAACTAGCTGCCAATGTTGAAACCAAACCGGAACTCATCACAAGAGCAGAAAAGATTCCATTTGAAGTTATCAAGAAGGAAAATCCGAACCTCCCAGCCGGTCAGGAAAAGATCATCACACCAGGTGTAGAGGGCGAACGTACTCATTACATCTCTGTCCTTACTGAAAATGGAAAACAAACAGAAACGGTTCTAGATAGCCAAGTGACCAAAGAACCTGTGACCCAAGTGGTTGAAATCGGCGCCCCTATTACTCACAAAGGAGATGAAAGTGGCCTTGCTCCAGCTGCCGAAGCGAAACCAAGGCTGGATATCCAAGAGGAAGATATTCCGTTCACTACTGTGACACGTGAAAATCCACAATTGCCACTCGGACAAACGCAAGTCATCGTTACTGGTGTAAATGGTCGCCGTACGATTTTCTACTCTGTCAGCACTACTGCTGACGGCAAGGAAGAAAGAACACTTGTCAATAGTGCGGTATCGCAGGAAGCGGTCGCTCAAGTTGTTGAAGTCGGCACTGCCGTTGAGAAAGCTGAGCAAACTGCACCAACTACTGCCAAAGCAGATGAAAAACAACTCCCTGCAACAGGAAGTCAAGATTCTGCAGGCTTGGTCGCAGCAGGCCTCATGGCGACTCTAGCAGCCTACGGACTGACTAAGAGAAAAGAAGACTAAGATTCTTCTAGGAGAATACGAAAAAGCGAGATTGAATCTCGCTTTTTATTGTTAGGATTAATCACCAAGTCCTATACGTTCAAAGATATCATCCACTCGTTTAGTGTAGTATGCAGGATTGAAGATTTCGTCGATCTCCTCTTGAGTGAGGCGTGATGTCACTTCTGGATCTGCTTCGAGAAGCGGTTTGAAGTCTACTTGGTTGTCCCAAGAGTGGGCTGTTTTTGGTTGCACCAAGTCATAGGCTTGCTCACGGGTCATGCCTTTCTCAATCAAGGTCAACATGGCACGTTGGCTAAAGATAAGACCAAAAGTAGAGTTCATGTTGCGGATCATGTTTTCTGGGAAGACTGTCAAGTTCTTGACGATGTTTCCAAAACGGTTGAGCATGTAGTCGATCAAAATGGTTGTATCTGGTGTGATGATACGCTCAGCTGATGAGTGAGAAATGTCACGTTCGTGCCAGAGAGCGACGTTTTCATAGGCCGTCACCATGTGACCACGGATAACACGCGCCAGACCAGTCATGTTTTCAGAACCGATTGGGTTGCGTTTGTGAGGCATAGCCGATGAACCTTTTTGACCTTTAGCAAAGAACTCTTCCACTTCACGTTGCTCAGATTTCTGCAAACCACGGATCTCAGTCGCCATGCGTTCGATTGAAGTCGCGATGCTAGCAAGAACTGCAAAGTACTCAGCGTGAAGGTCACGAGGAAGGACCTGTGTAGAGATTTCCTGAGCACGGATGCCCAATTTGTCACAGACGTATTGCTCTACAAATGGTGGAATGTTGGCAAAGTTCCCAACCGCACCAGAAATCTTACCAGCTTCCACACCAGCAGCTGCATGCTCGAAACGCTCGATATTACGCTTCATTTCACTGTACCAAGTCGCCAATTTCAGTCCAAAGGTTGTCGGTTCAGCGTGCACACCGTGGGTACGTCCCATCATGATAGTGAACTTGTGTTCCTTAGCCTTATCAGCGATGATGTTTGTGAAGTTTTCAAGGTCACGACGGATGATGTCGTTGGCCTGCTTGTAGAGGTAACCGTAGGCAGTATCCACCACGTCAGTAGATGTCAAACCATAGTGAACCCACTTGCGCTCTTCGCCAAGAGTCTCAGAAACCGCACGCGTGAAAGCCACCACATCGTGACGCGTCTCCTGCTCAATCTCTAAAATACGGTCGATGTCAAAGTCCGCTTTCTCGCGAATCAAAGCCACATCTTCCTTAGGGATTTCCCCCAACTCAGCCCATGCCTCGTCAGCCAAGATTTCCACCTCAAGCCAAGCACGGTATTTATTTTCTTCACTCCAAATGTTCGCCATCTCAGGGCGAGAGTAACGGTTGATCATGATTAAGATATTAAGGGCGTTAAACGGACACAGTCAAAATAGGAGTTTAGACGAAGAAGCGACTGCTTCTAGGAAAAACTATCTTTTTGACCAAGTCCGTATCCCGTATTCAGTTTAGGAAATACGGTACCCTTGTTCCTTTCTTTTTATAATATTTAGCAATTGCTATTTTTTAAATGTACTTTTTAATATCATTAAAAATATAGTTTACTATTTTTTGATAACTTTCAGGTAAACTTCTATTAGGAATTTTTTCTAAAACTTCCATCAAAGTCCCTATTTTTTTTATTGCATTTTTTTTACTTAACAATTCAAATCTCTTTGTATCAGAATTTGAAATATTTAGAATCCTACAATATTCTTCTCTTGCTTTTTTAGAGCATGTCAAATCCATTTCCAAGCAATAATTCATAGATAAAATATTTTTACTGGAGATGATATTAAATAAATCTCGATAATTAGATTTATTTAATAGACGACTCTTATTACCACCAAAAATTTCTTCAATTAACTGATTATCTGCTAATGTTGTATAGTCATACTTTGGAAGTCCGGTTCTACAATCTCGACTATCCTCAAGTCTATTATTAATTTGATAGTTAAAGAAGAAATCTTTATCTACAATTAGTACGAATGGAAGCTGTAACTCACGTAATAAATAGTAAGCATACTTTATATTTTCCTTGCCTCCAGCATCTAAAAAACTTACATCTAATATCGACTCGCCAAGTTTATCTCTTAATAGTTTTTCAATCACTTGACAATCATTTTTACTTTCACATACAACTACATATTTAGAAAAGAAGAAATCACTATTTTTATAATGAAAGTACTGATAATGCTTAAACTCTTCAATATTTGAATTTTGCCAAAATGAATCACTTATTTGAGTTATTTCAGAATTTAATTTGGATTTTGAACTTTTAGATTTTCTAACAAGAAGGATATTTTCATGTTTCAATTGATCAATTAATACTGTTGAATGTGTAGTAAAAATAACCTGTACTTCTTCAGTACCCACAGAATTAATTAATGAATTAATTAATTTTTTCTGAGCCTGAGGATGTAAGTTGGTCTCGGGTTCTTCAATTCCTAAAATAACTATTCTGTCATTCAATTTAGCATTAGCTCTATACATTGCAATCGTTGCTAAACTTCTAGTTCCGCTACCATACTCTTCCAAAAAGTATTCTCCATTATCGGAAATCAATGATAACTTCAAACTATCAAGTAAAATAGAATAATCCGTCTTGTTTGGAGCAGCAATATTAAACTCACTTACGTCTTTTGTAAAATACAAAGATTCTATTAGTTTTTCTAATTTGGATAATATGTTTTTATGCAACATCTGGTTAGCATCTCTAACATGTCTAGAAATTGTATCTCTATTCGAAGTATAAATTTCTAGATACTTTCTCACCAACTTATTAAAAACACCATCATTTATCTTATTTATCGAACCACGTTCAGTTGGAATGTAGACATATTCTATTTTTGATATTATTCTCAGAAAATCTTCCTCAGGAATTTTTATTGAGTCTTTATTAGTTACAATATGATATTCTTTTTTGTTTAGCGAATAAATATAAGAAAATTTCAACTTAATTGCATTATCAAATATATATCTTCTATAAATATCCGGTAAATTAGCACTATCTATTTTAAAAGATATTATAATTCGTGTATTAGCCTTTGGTCCATAATTATGAGATTTATTAAGAAAGAATTCTTCCTCTTCTTTAAAATTAAAAAATGAATTTAAAGCTTTCAAAACTGCTGTCTTGCCAGCATTATTCTCACCAACTAATGCACTAATTTGATCAAATCGAAATTTAGCTTTTCTTATAGAGCGAAAATTATATATCTCTACTGATTTTACTATCATCTACCAATCAATCCCTTTCCCAAACTCCTCAACCTTATCCGGTTCATCACTAAACAAAGTTACATGCCCCATTTTGCGGTTGTGCTTCGCTTCTATTTTACCATACAGGTGGAGGTGGGTGCTTGGATTTTCTGCGACATACTTTTCAGCGGCCTCGACGTGTTGGCCGAGAACGTTGAGCATAACGGCTGGGGCATGCAGTTTAATTGCTGGTAATGGTGCTCCCAGAACACCCAAGATATGGGTGTCAAATTGTGAGAAGTCGCAGGCTTCAATTGAATAATGCCCAGAGTTGTGTGGTCGTGGAGCAATCTCGTTGACAATGATGTCGTCAGCTGTCGCAAACATTTCCACGCAGAGAGTTCCAGACAAGTTAAGTTGTTCTGCAATTCGCACTGCCATGGCTTTGGCTTTGTTTGCTAGACTTTCTGAAATGCGAGCTGGGACAATTGTCTTAGATAGGATATTGTTACGGTGGATATTTTCCTGAACTGGGAAAACTGTCACCTCCTTGCCATTTCCTGACACGATGACGGAAATTTCAAGGTCGAAATTGACGAATTCTTCCAAGACACAGTCTGCTGAATCCGCTAGTACATAAGCTTCTTCCAAATCTGCTTCTGAGCGAATAACCTTTTGTCCATGCCCATCGTAGCCACCAGTCGCAGTCTTGAGGACATAGTTTTTCGACAGATCGATATCTGCCAAATCTTGGCTTGAGGTCACAACCTTGTAAGGTGCCACAGTGACTTGTGCCTTGTTTGAGAGAAAGTCCTTTTCAAAGATGCGATTTTGCGAAATGCGGAGCAGGTCTGTCCCTTGAGGGAGCTGACCATCCTTGATGACAGCATCCAAACCGTCAGCATCAACATTTTCAAATTCATAAGTGAGGACATCGCAACGCTCAGCCAACTGACGAAGGGCATCCACATCGTTATAAGGCGCCACGATGATCTCCGCCACGCGAGAGGCCGGGCAATCCACCGCAGGATCCAGCGCGATAACCTTGTGCCCCATGTAGATAGCAGAAATTGCCATCATCTGACCCAGCTGACCACCACCGATAATTCCGATTGTTTTAGATGAGCTCATTTGTAGACTCCTCTGCGATTTTCCCTTGTTCTTCTGCAAAATCTGCTAACGCTATTGCGATAGCCTGATCTTCTACTGAAAGGAGACGGAGGGCAAAGAGAGCCGCATTGGTCGCACCTGCTTCACCGATAGCCATCGTCGCAACAGGCACGCCACCTGGCATCTGTACGATAGAGTAGAGCGAATCCACGCCACTAAGAGCACGTGATTTGACGGGCACACCAATGACTGGAAGGGTTGTTTTGGCAGCTACCATACCTGGCAAATGGGCTGCGCCTCCAGCACCTGCAATAATGACCTTGATGCCACGGCTACGAGCTTCTTCGGCATGTCTGAACATGAGGTCTGGTGTGCGGTGGGCAGAAACAACTTTCTTTTCGTAGGCTACACCGAAACGGTCTAGGACTTCGGCGGTTTTTTGCATGGTTGCCCAGTCGGATTTGGAACCCATGATGATGGAAATTACTGGTTTCATAGTTAATATCCTTTTCTTTCCTTTCTTTTTTCAATCACCTTAGGCTGTGAGGGACGGCAGCAGCCACCAAAGGTGTCTCATGCCTAAATCGGAAGCCCAAGGTCTTCCGATTTCCCTGAACGATTGGCTTATAATCCAATCGTTCTTTCACAACGGCGGTGATTGCTCTATATCAGCTCGCTAATGCTCGCAAATCAAACGACCATTAACGTATTTTGTGAATTTTTATTTTTCTTTTTAATAATCGTCTAATGTAGTGCGGACGTAAGCGACCGCCTAAGGCGTTCCATTACTAAAACTGGAGCCTAGGTCTCCAGTTTTCCGCTCCTAGTAGCTTTGCTACTAGGAGTTCCACTACTGCGACGATTATCCTATAGTGGCTCGCTTTCGCTCGCCATGACAATTTTTGTATCTGTTAATCTTTTATGGCCTTGCTTCCGATATCTGTTCGGTAGAAGAGACCTTCTGTTTTTTGTTGAGCGAGTTCTTGGTAAATCGTATCTTGGGCTTCTTTGACGGTGTCTGCTGTGGTGACGAGCATATAGACACGTCCACCGTTTGAGAGCAGCGCTCTGCTATTTTCCGCAAACTTAGCACCTGCATAGTAAGTGATGATGTCGCCGTCTGTTTTGGCTGGAAGCTTGACGCCTTTTCCATAGTCTAGCGGGTAGCCCTTGGATGCGACAACCACACCTAGAGTCACACCCTTGTCCGTCCACGTGATGTTCGGCTCCTTACCATCTAGGATATCCGTAATATTTTGGGCAAAATCAGATGTCAAACGAGGCAAGATAATCTGAGTTTCTGGATCTCCGAACCGAGCGTTGAACTCGATAACCTTAGGTCCATCTGCTGTCAAGATAAGCCCTGCGTAAAGGACACCAAGATAGGGGCGACCTTCTTTGATCATCCCTTCAAGGACTGGCTTGACAATGGTGTCAACCGCCGTATCAACCACGCTCTGTGGCAAGTGAGGAACAGGCGCATATGCTCCCATACCGCCCGTGTTAGGGCCCTTGTCGCCGTCATAGGCACGTTTATGGTCCTGAGCCGTCGGCATGATGTAGAACTTGTCACCATTGACAAAGGCAAAAAGTGAAAATTCCTCTCCTGCAAGAAACTCCTCGATGACCACACGCGCCCCCGAGTCCCCGAATTTATTGTCCAAAAGCATCTCATGAGCGGCTTCGACCGCTTGCTCAACCGTCTCCGCAACGACGACACCTTTCCCAAGGGCCAAACCATCCGCCTTGACTACGATTGGAGCGCCTTTTTCTTCGATATAGGCCTTAGCTTCCTCGAAATCTGAAAAAGTCCCATAGGCTGCTGTCGGAACATCGTATTTGACCATGATTTCCTTAGCAAAATCCTTGGACCACTCCAACTCCGCTGCCAATCTTGTCGGACCAAAGGCTTTGAGACCAGCTTCATTGAACTCATCCACAATCCCAGCCGCAAGGGCGTCATCTGGACCAATGAAGGACCAAGCAATATCGTTGGCTTTTGCAAACTCAATCAATTTAGAATGTTCGGAAATAGAGATATTTACCAATTCCAGACCATCCAGAGTCATCCCGTCATTTCCAGGAGCTACAAAGACTTTTTCAACGTCTTTTGATTCAAGCAACTTCTTAGCAATGGCATGTTCACGACCACCCGAACCGACAACTAACAGCTTCATCTTACAACCTCTTTTGCGAATTATTTACTAATATTATAACATAAACGTTCGTTTTAATCTTGTTTTGCTCCGCGTTTTTACGCAATAAAAGGAAAGAAACTGTTTTCCTCCCTTTTATTTTCTTAATGTCTAAAATGTCTCACGCCTGTAAAGACCATGGTCAAGCCGTATTTGTCCGCCGCTTCGATGGATTCTTGGTCACGTACTGAGCCACCCGGCTGGATGATGGCCTTAATTCCTGCTTTAGCGATTTCTTCCACGTTATCTGCAAATGGGAAGAAGGCATCTGAAGCAAGAACAGCACCATCAAGACGATCTTTAGCTTGGTCAATAGCAATACGAACAGAGGCCACACGGTTGGTTTGACCTGGGCCAACACCAAGTGTCATGTGGTCATTGGTGATGATGATACCGTTGGATTTGACGTATTTGATAGCTTTCCAAGCGAACTCAAGAGCAATTGCTTCTGTCTCAGTTGGCTGACGCTTGGTCACCACTTGCCAGTCAGCTGGGCTTTCTTTGACCACGTCTTGATTTTGCACCAGAAGTCCACCTACTACACCTGTGTATTCTGCTTCCACTTCGCTAGCGTCTTGGGCATCAAATGGCAACTCTAGGATACGCAAGTTTTTCTTTTTATTGGTCAAAATAGCTAGCGCTTCATCCGTATAGCTTGGTGCGATGATGATTTCAAGGAAAACGCCGTGCATCTTCTCAGCTGTCGCAGCATTCACCTCACGGTTGAGAACGACAATCCCACCAAAGATAGACACTGGGTCAGACTCATAAGCGTAGTCCCAAGCTGTTTCGATATCATCAGCTTGACCAATCCCACATGGGTTCATGTGTTTGAGAGCCACAACGGTTGGACGGTCTTTGAAATCACGAATGATACGGATAGCCGCATCAGCGTCACGAATGTTGTTGAAGGATAATTCCTTACCGTTGAGCTGTTTAGCTGATGCAATCGAGTAATCCGTTGGCAAGGCTTTTTGGTAAAAGTCTGCATCTTGTTGAGGGTTTTCCCCATAACGCATAGCTTGCTTGAGGTCATAGGTCAAAGTGAGCTTTTCAGGCTTGCTTTCTCCGACTTGAGCTGTGAAATACTCTGCAATCAAGGCGTCATAAGCCGCTGTGTGACGGAAAACCTTGGCTGCCAAACGTTGGCGAGTTTCGTAACTTGTTTCACCATTTGCTGCCAATTCATCAAGAACCACTGCATAATCCACTGGGTCTACCACAACCGTTACGCTAGCGTGGTTCTTCGCTGCTGAACGAAGCATGGATGGACCACCGATATCGATGTTTTCAACGGCATTCGCATAAGTCACGTCTGGTTTGAGAATCGTTTCCTTGAATGGATAAAGGTTGACCACCACAAGGTCAATGAGCTCAATCTGATTATCCTTGGCTGCTTGAAGGTGACTATCCAAGTCACGACGAGCGAGGAGCCCACCGTGGATATTTGGATGAAGGGTCTTGACACGACCGTCCATCATTTCTGGGAAGCCCGTCACATCATCGATGGCAATGGTCTCCACCCCAGCATTATCAAGGACAACCTTGGTTCCACCTGTTGAGATGATGTCCCAACCAAGTTTTTTAAGTTCTTGGGCAAATTCAACAATGCCCGCTTTATCTGAGACGCTGATTAAGGCGCGTTTAGTCATCTTTGTTCCTTTCTTTGTATCTAGAGGTGCTTTCACATCATTTACACTAAAGACTGGCGTTCATAGTCTGTAAGCTGATTTCCAAGTTCTTTTAACAGTTTTATGACCTCAAGCTTACTAGTTTCACTTTCGTACACATTTCGCAGTTCTGCATCTGTCGCACCAATCAGGGTTACAAATTCCACTTTTCCATGCGGAGTATCAAGAGGCTTAGCTAAATCATCAGCAGCAGTCAAAAATCCTGTCAGACTAGATTTCTGCTGAGCATCAATTCCTACCGTTTGCTTGGTATAAATGTATTCCTCTGGCAAAACCACTTTACCTGTTTGAAAAATATATCTTGCCACATACTGTAGTAAACCACAGCCATTTTTGATTTCTTCTTCGTCATTATTTGATTTCTTTAACTTAAAAGTTAATTCAATCCCATAACCACTGTATTCAGGATCATCGCTTTCTTTTGTATATAACTCTGACAGACCATAGCTGACAAAATGCCAAAAATCTCCCGCATCATAAACACTGATGCCATCAAGCGGATCTGGACCGCCCAACATATACTTGATAACTGTCCCATAATGAAGTGGATTGGGTTGATCCGGATATAAACGATTAAACTCTGCATCAATCGCATGCCATCCTGGAGTGCTATCATCTGTATTTTCAGTTTCAACAACAATTTTGCCGTCATCTTCAATTGGTGTCTCTTCATCTGAAGATTTCTTCTTAAAAAAATCAAATAAACCCATAATATACTCCTTATCTGCTGTTGGACCGTCATAAAATCAGCTCTGATTTCGTTTTTATCTTCTCTCCACTTCCAAGCTATCCAGCACCTCTGGATACAACTTGTACTCAGCCTCATGAATCCGAGCTTCAAAACTGTCAATGGTATCATCAGCTAGCCGTGGTACACGGACTTGTTTGATGACCTTGCCTGTATCCACACCTGAGTCCACCCAGTGAATGGTCACGCCGCTCTCAGCGACACCAGCATCCCAAGCATCCTCAATCCCATGAGCTCCTGGAAATTCTGGCAGGTAGGCTGGATGAATGTTGATAATTCGGCCCTCATAGGCTGCCAATAAGGTTGGTCCAACGATTT
>NZ_KV822011.1:2263-24665 GCF_001815805.1 Streptococcus sp. HMSC072D05 | reverse complement strand
TTTCATGTAGCCTGCTAGACAAACCAAGTCAATCTGGTGTTCTTCCAAGAGTTCGACAAGTGCTGCTTCGTAGTCTTCCTTGTTGTCAAACTCCTTGAGTTCAAAAGCATAGGACAGGACGCCGAGCTTGTCTGCACGTTCCAGCACATAGGCATCACGATGGTCTGAAAAAACAAACTCCACTGGAAATTCTTCGGCAATCACCTGAAAATTTGAGCCGTTACCAGAGGCAAAAACCGCTATTTTTTTCATTTGATGATGACACTTTCGTTTTCTTTCTTAACGATGCGACCAATTTCATAGACTGGTTCATCCAGTAATTCCTTGACTCGACCTACATTTTCAGGGCTAACTGCCAACATGAGGCCAATACCCATATTGAAGATTTCAAACATTTCCTCATGCTTGATTTCACCGTATTTTTCAAGGGCTTTGAAAATCGGAAGCACTGGAACTTTGCTTTCCTCAATCTCTGCAGCTAGATCATCTGCAAACATGCGAGGGACATTTTCGATAAATCCACCACCTGTGATGTGGGCAATACCGTTGACCAACTCTTCCTTGATAAGTGGCAAGACAGCCTTGACATAGATACGAGTCGGCTCAAGAAGAACTTCCTTGAGTTTCTTGCCTTCCAATTCTGGCAAGACTTCCTCACCTGTGTAGTTCGCAAAGACACGACGGACAAGTGAGTAACCATTGGAGTGAATCCCACTCGAAGCAAGTCCGAGAAGAATATCTCCCTCTGCTACCTTTGAACCGTCAATGATTTGAGATTTTTCAGCTACGCCGACCGCAAATCCAGCCAAGTCGTAGTCATCTTCGCCATACATACCAGGCATTTCAGCCGTTTCACCACCGATGAGGGCAGCACCTGCCTGCACACAACCTTCTGCCACACCAGCAACTACTTGTTCTAGCTTAGCTGGTTCATTTTTACCAGTCGCGACATAGTCAAGGAAGTAAAGAGGTTCCGCACCTGCAGCGATGATATCGTTGACACACATGGCTACACAGTCCTGCCCAATCGTATCATGCTTATCATACTTGATAGCCAGCATGAGCTTGGTTCCGACACCGTCAGTCCCTGAAATCAAGACCGGTTCTTTGACTCCTGTTTTTGAGAGGTCAAACATGCCACCAAAGCCACCAAGAGCTCCCATGACACCCGCACGCTCCGTGCGAGCCACATGCTTTTTGATCCGCTCAACAACTTCATAACCCGCTTCAACATCTACACCCGACTGGGCATACGCATTTTTATTTGTCATCTTCTCTTCCTTTCCTTTCATGGAGAGTCTTTATCCGTCTATTTGTAAAAACTGGTCTTATCCCCCAAGCTTCTACGATATTCTTCCTCATAGTCGTAGAGAGGAGTTGGGTAGTCTCCATCAAAATAAGCGACACAGAGACCACCGTTCGGCGCATCTGTTTCGATGCCGATAGAATCAATCAAGCCATCAATCGAAAGATAGGTCAGGCTATCCGCACCAATGATTTGACAGGTTTCTTCTACCGTATGATTGGCCGCAATCAACTCCTGACGCGTCTGGATATCAATCCCGTAGAAACATGGATAAGCCAGCGCTGGACTACCAATGGCAACGTGAACTTCAGACGCACCCGCTTCTTTCAAGAGCTGAACGATACGGCGAGAGGTTGTCCCGCGAACAATGGAGTCATCAATCATCACCACGCGTTTGCCTTTGACAACACCAGAAACGGCTGATAGCTTCATCCGAACTCCTTGCTCCCGCAATTCTTGAGTCGGTTGGATAAAGGTGCGTTGGGTGTATTGGTTTTTGATGAGACCCATTTCATTTGGCAGACCAGATTCTTCCGCAAATCCCATGGCTGCGCTGAGTGAAGAATTGGGCACACCGACTACGATATCCGCCTCATGCTTGAATTCACGCGCTAGTTGCGCTCCCATTCTCTTACGGGCCGTATGGACATTGACACCATGGATATTGGAGTCAGGGCGGGCAAAGTAGATATACTCCATAGAGCAAATCGCCAACTGGGTATCATTCGTATAGCTATCATACTGAATCCCATTATCATCGATAATGACAATTTCCCCTGGCTTCACATCACGAATCCACTCTGCTCTGATGACTTCAAAGGCACAAGTTTCTGACGAAACCACCACCGCTCCGTTGGCCATTTTCCCGATAGAAAGGGGACGGAAACCATTAGGGTCAAGGGCTGCAATCAACTTATCCTCAAACATCAAGATGTAGGCGAAGCCACCTTTGACAAGACTAAGCGCTTCTTTGATTTTCCCCATCAAGTTCGGATTGTGACTCCGACGAATGAGGTGAGCCAAGATTTCCGAGTCCGAAGTTGAACTGAAAATAGCTCCTCTTTGCTCTAGTTCTTTCTTGAGAGATTCTGCATTGGTCAGATTCCCATTATGAGCCAAGCCAAACTGCATATCATGAAAGCGGAAGAGAAAGGGCTGGATGTTATCCACAGAAGCTTCGCCAGCTGTTGCATAACGCACATGTCCGATGGCAGCCGTTCCTGTCAGTTTGTCCAAATTAGCTGGATTTCTGAACACTTCTGATAAAAGCCCCATATCACGATGACGCTTCAAGTTCCCCTGGTCATTGGAGAGGATTCCTGCCCCCTCCTGACCACGGTGCTGAAGACTGTGGAGCCCGAAATAGGTCAATTGGGCAGCATCTGGATGGCCCCAGATACCAAAAACACCACATTCTTCATTAAGAGATTTTACTTCGTATGTCATTTTTTATACCTAATTTTTATTTATGTATCATTCCTTTAGTAGAGTCGAATGATACGGTAGAAGTTCGTTTCACTCGCAAAATAAAGCATTTGCAATCAACACGAACTAGATCTACACGACTTTTACATTACGGATACTATCTATTAGAAAATCTGCAAATCTTATTTTCCAGTAAAGTATTTAACCGCCGACGCGAACAGGTGCTGGTCTTTATTTCCTGGGATGTTTTGGAAGAGACCGTCTTCATAACGTTCTGAGTGTCCCATTTTACCGATGATTTGGCCGTCCTTGCTAGTAATTCCTTCGATGGCATTTACAGAACCATTCGGATTGTACTTAGAATCCATACTTGGTTTGCCGTCAAAGTCAACGTATTGGCTGAAAATTTGGCCATTGTCGCAGAGCTCCGCAAATTCCTCGGCCGTCACAACAAACTTCCCTTCACCGTGCGATACTGGGATGGCATGGATATCGCCCACTTGCACTCCAGCCAACCATGGCGAGTTAGTATTGGCAATCCGAGTTTCCACCATCTTAGCCACGTGTTGGTTGGCATCATTGTAGAAAAGGGTTGGGCTAGTGCTACTTGCATCTTCAAAGTTACCATATGGAAGAAGACCTGATTTGACCAAGGCCTGGAACCCATTACAGATACCGATAATCAAGCCACCACGAGCAATAAAGCTATCAATGGCCGCACGCACTTTTTCATTAAGAAGGATATTTACAATAAACTTAGCTGACCCATCCGGCTCATCCGCAGCTGAGAAACCACCCGCAAAGAAGAGAATGTTAGCCTTGCCGATGTTGTCAACCATGGTTTCAACTGACTTGACAATGGCTTCTTCATTCAAGGTTACAAATGGCACCAAGTTGACTTCTGCACCTTCTTTTTCAAAAGCTTTTGCTGAATCATATTCCGAGTTGGTTCCTGGGAAGACTGGGATGTAAACCACTGGTTTTTCAATAGTTTCTTTAGCTTTAATTACAGCATCTGATGCCACAGCTGGTACTTCAGCCAATTCTTTTGCTTGGGCAAATTCAGTTGGGTAAACTTCTTCCAGTTTGCCTTGGAAGGCACTGTCAAGTTTCTGTCCATCTAACTTCACACCGTTGACAAGGAGTGTAAAGTCTGCTTTCGTTTGTCCAATCTTCTCTACTCCAGCGATTTCTTCAGGAGATGTGAAAACAAATCCACCCAATTGAGCTGTCAAGGCTGTTTCAAGTTCAGGCAAGGTCACCTCTGCACCGATATGATTTCCAAAGGTAGCAAGAGCCAAGCTTTCAAGGACACCACCATATTTGACAGCTGATGCAGATGTTACTTTGTGGTCAGCTAGGATGGCTTCAAACTGAGAAAAGTTAGACTTAATCAAGTCAAAATCAATCTCTTGTGCCAAGGATTGACCTGGGATGTAGTAGATGTTTTCACCAGCAGTCTTGAACTCAGGAGAAAGTACCTTACGGCTATCTGCTGTTGTCACCCCAAAGGCAACCAAGGTTGGCGGTACAGTCAATTCTTCAAAGGTACCAGACATAGAGTCCTTACCACCGATAGATGGCAAGCCAAGTTGGATTTGTGCTTCGATAGAGCCTAGAAGAGCTGCTACTGGCTGACCAAAACGCTCAGCTTGTTTGTCCATCCGCTCAAAATACTCTTGGTAAGAGAAACGAGCCTTAGACCAGTTGGCACCAGTAGCCACCAAACGAGCTGTCGCTTCGATAACTGCATAGGCAGCCCCGTGATATGGAGACCATTCTGCTAGATAAGGGTTGAACCCTTGAGCCATGACAGACGCAGTATGAGTCACGCCGTGTTGAACTGGCAATTTCTGCACAGATGCCTCAGTTGGCGTGAGTTGGTAGCGACCACCAAGTGGGTGGTTAACCGTTGAACGACCGACCGAGCAGTCAAAGATGGTCTGCAAGCCTTTTTGACTCGCATGGTTGAGGTCAGATAGAACTGCAAGAGTATCCGCTTCAAGGGTTTCAGCACTTGTCTTGCGCTCTTCTGGAAGCTTGACATCCTTGTCCACAACCTTGGCATCGACAACGACACGCACACCATTGGTATCAAGGAAACGGCGTTCCAAGTCCACGATTGTCTCACCATTCCAGTGCATGACAAGATTTGGTTTTTCAGTCACTGTCGCAACCACAACAGCGTCAATATTTTCTTTGTTACATTCCGCAACGAAGGCATCTACATCCTCAGGACGAACCACCACAGCCATCCGTTCTTGTGATTCAGAAATAGCAATTTCTGTACCGTTCAAACCTTGGTATTTAAGAGGCACCTTATTGAGGTCGATTTCAAGACCATCTGCCAATTCACCGATGGCTACACAGACACCACCAGCTCCAAAGTCATTGGACTTCTTGATAAGACGAGTGACAGCGCCATTACGGAAAAGACGTTGAATCTTGCGTTCTTCGATAGCATTCCCTTTTTGAACCTCAGCACCGGCAGTCTCTACAGACTCAACTGTTTGAACCTTAGAAGATCCCGTTGCACCACCGACACCATCACGTCCAGTCTTACCACCGAGCAAGATAATCACATCGCCGGCTTCCGGTTTTTCACGGACTACATTTTCCTTAGGAGCAGCACCAACAACGGCACCTAGCTCCATGCGTTTAGCTACAAAGCCTGGGTGGAAGTACTCACGAACGTAAGTCGTCGCCAGACCAATTTGGTTACCATACGAAGAATAACCATGAGCCGCTGTCTTAGAAATGACCTGTTGTGGCAGTTTCCCAGCACGCGTTTCCGAAATCGGTGCGGTAATATCTCCAGCACCTGAGATACGCATAGCTTGGTAAACATATGAGCGACCTGACAGCGGGTCGCGAATGGCTCCACCAATACAAGTAGCCGCTCCACCAAATGGTTCAATTTCCGTTGGGTGGTTGTGGGTTTCGTTTTTGAACATAAGGAGCCAAGGTTCCTTGACACCATCAACGTCCACTTCGATTTCAACCGAGCATGCATTGATTTCGTCAGACACTTCCATATCGTCCAAACGACCATTAGCACGCTCATAACGACCAAAAATAGTCGCCATATCCATTAAGGTTTGTGGTTTCTCCGAACGTCCCAACTCATCACGCATGGCAATATACTTGTCATAAGTCGCCTGCAATTGCTTTTGGAATTTAGAAGCTGAGAAGTCAATCTGTTTCAACTCGGTCTCAAAAGTCGTGTGACGGCAGTGATCAGACCAGTAAGTGTCCAAGACCTTGAGCTCTGTTTCCGTCGGCACACGCCCGATTGACTTGAAATAATCTTGGATAAAGAGCAAATCATCCACTTCCATGGCCATCCCTTGCTCGGCCTTGTAGCGAGCAAAGTCTTCTGCTGTATAGCTTTCAAAGAAGGTCAATTTAGGAATGGTCTTGTCTGACTCAGAAAATTCCTGCTTGGCAATGCCTGTCGTGATGTCCTTAAAACGAGAATCCACTGGATTGAGCAGGTAGTTCTTGACCGCTTCCAACTCAGTCACATCAATATCTTTATTAACCAAGTACAATTGTGCTGTGTTGACCGTCACGTCACTCGAACTTCCCAGCAAAAGCAAGGCTTCCTGTGAAGAAGCTGCACGCTGGTCAAACTGTCCTGGCAAACTTTCAATGGCAAAGAAAGCATAATTGGCAAGATCCGCCTGCACAGCCGCTTCATCCAATACATGGTCTGTCACCTGCTCAGAGAAGATATGCTTCTCGGCGGGCGTAAACAAATCCTCTGACAAGCCAAAAACATCATAAACCTGCACGATTCGAATACTTTTTAAAGTTGACAATCCCAAGTTGTGCTGGAGCTCTCTCACCAAACTCTCTGACTTGACCTGAAAATCAGCCTTTTTTTCAACAAAAATACGTTTATTCATCAATTCTTATTCCTTTATTTCAGCTTTTGCAACGTTCACAAATGACCTTGAAGGTGCTATTTTAAACCCTGCAACTTTTCCCAGACAATCTCGTAAACATCAGTTAGTTCTCCCAATCCCCTACGGAAAACGTCCTTATCCATGTGGTTGCCATCTGCATCCCACAAACGGCAGTTATCTGGTGAAAATTCGTCTGCTAAGATAATCTTACCATCCTTGTCAAAACCGAACTCTAGCTTAAAGTCAATCAATTTAAGACCAATCTCAGCAAACCAAGCTTTCAAGAGCTCATTGATACGACGGGTTTCTTCCTTCAAGTAAGCAATCTGCTGGTCATCCGCAATTTTAAGGAATTTCACATGCTCGTCATTGATAAAGGGATCATCCAAATCATCATTTTTATAGTAAAATTCGACAATCGGAGTCTCAAATGCAATACCTTCTTCTACGCCAAAACGTTTTGAAAAGGAACCAGCCGTGTAGTTGCGGAGCACAACTTCCAAAGGAATAATCTCAACTTTTTTATTGAGCTGTTCCGTGTCTGAAAGTTTCTCCACAAAGTGAGTTGCTACACCAGCCGCATTTAATTTCTCAAAAATAAAAGATGAAATCTGATTATTCAAGACTCCCTTGCCCGCAATCTGCTCCTTCTTGACACCGTTGAAGGCAGTTGCCTGGTCCTTGTAAGTTGAAATAATGAGATTTTCATCCTCAGTTGTATAGATATCCTTGGCTTTTCCCGAATAGATCAGTTGTTTTGACATTTTAAAGTTCGCCTTTCGTTTTACTTGAGCACATTCTACCACAAAAGCATGAAAAATTCAAGGTTTTTACGAATAAATAACGTTTTTCTGTTTTAAGCGTAAAGAAAAACTGCAAGATGAACTCTTCTTACAGTTTTAAAATCATTTATCCTCTGAAAAACACGAATATTACCCTTTATTCAAAAATTGATCCCAAAAATAACGGAGATAGCTTTTCTTTCCCGTAATCATCTGCAGGCGGCCTTCTAAACCATAGCGAAGTGTTGCAGCCTGCTCAGAAGTCAGATGGGTCTCCGCCTCAATTTTAAAGAAATTTCCTTGTTCAGTCTTTGTAGCTGTCGCATCGATACTTGTAATCGTGGAATCCAGGAAAATTTGATTCTTCGCATCATTAGTCGTAGTATAACGGACAGAGTCCCCAATCTTGACTCTAGCAACATCTTTTGAACTGAGATAAGCTGTGAGTTTGGTTTTCCCTTCTTTTTCCAAGGATGGGTAGAGTTGGGCTAGCAGGGTTCCTTCTGCGACCATGGTAGAATCACTGGTTTCAGGATTAAGGTGAAGCACCCCATCCTCACTTGCTGTAATCTTCCCCTTATCGAGGAGACCTCCCTGGACTTTCTTACCCGACTCTGCTTCTAAAATTTTCTGATCCAAAAGAGTTAATTCCTGGCCAACTTTGACTAAGTGCTGAGACTTGAGCGATTCCAGTTGACTATCCAGTCCCGTTGCGTGGGCCTGCTGAGCTCCAGAACCCGCATACTGTACACGATACGTAGCTAGACTGGACTCTAGCTGGGCAATTTGTGCATCCACTTGCGCAATAACTTGCGATTTAGCTTGCGGATCTTCTTCACCTTGATTTTTATAGGTCTGATAAAAAGAGTAGGCTGGATTCTGACTATCCAGTTGATCTCCCTTTTCAATCGCTGACTTAGCTGTTTTGTAGTCTCGAATTTTATCCTCTGTTTGACTGATAAGATTGCCAATCTCGGCCTGGCTCTGACTTGCTGCCGCATTTTGAGAGGAGATGCTGGCATTTTGCTGAGAAACATTACTCCTAAGACTACTAGCTTGGCTGAGATAGTCTCGAAACATCTCCTGATAACCAAACTTATCCGCCTCTGGAAATTGATCACTCCCCTCTTTCAAACTGGATTGCAAATATCCCAACTGCTTTTTTTGATCCTTTAACATCTCCAATTGACTGGCGTATGCTTCAGCTTGAACAGCTTCCGCCCCTTGCTGGTACTGAACGAGTAGATCCCCCTGCTTGACCAACTTGTTCTCTTCCAGATAATTTGCCACAATCCGTTGATTGCTAGTCGACTGGATATTGGCAATGACCCGACTAGGTTCGACAGTTGCTCTGGTAGACAAACTCATCTCCTTCTCTGCAAAAACTGAAAATCCTAGTAAAAACACGAACAGAAGTGACATAGGTAAAATCACCCTACTGGAAAAATTATGGTAACGACGATTATAAAACTCCGCACTTTCTAAAAATTCTGGTTTCATCTTCTCCTCTTTCTAGCTATTGACCAAATGGGCGTAAAATTCACCTCGGGCAAGCAAGTCTGCATGGTTGCCTTCTTCGACAATCTTGCCCTGATCCAAAACAACAACCTTTTCTGTTCGCTCAGCGATGGTCAAGCGATGGGCGATGAAAATCAAGGTCTTATCCAAAGCCATGAGATTATCCACAATCCGCTTCTCTGTCAAGATATCCAGACTGCTGGTCGCCTCGTCCAATATCAGAACAGGCGCATCCGTTAAAAGAGCACGCGCCAAAGCGATTCGTTGTCGTTGCCCCCCAGAAATACCTGCCCCATCCGAAGTCAATTCTGTCTGATAATTCAGTGGCATGCGCTCGATATCCTCCCGAATCTCTGCCAATTCAACTGCCCGTAAGATATCCTCCTGAGTCGTCCCCTCCTTGGCTCCAAGGAGCAGATTCTCCAAAATCGTTCCGTTAAAGACATAGGGCTGTTGAGGCAGATAGTTGATGTACTGGCGCAGGGCCTTTTTATCAATCTGATTAAGATTGACACCGCCCAGACTAATCTCTCCCTGACTTGGATCGTAGAAATTAACCATCATCTTGGCTAAGGTGGTCTTACCCGAACCTGAAATCCCCACGAAAGCCATCTTAGACCCTTGCGGAATAGTCAAATTGATATCCGACAAGACATCACGACCATAGCCATACTTATAGTGAACTTGCTTGAAGGTCATTTCTCCCTTCATCATACTCAGATCTTCTACCGTTTTCTTCTCCTCAAACTCCGAAGCTACTAGATACACCTCATTTAGACGGTTATTGGCGACCTGCGCTGTCTGAAGTTTGGTTTGTAGGTTGATGATATTTTCCAAGGGATTGGTAAAGTAAACAAGCAAGGTATTATAGGTAATCAGCTGGCCCAAACTCATTTTCCCATCCATAACAAGAATGGCTCCTAGCCAGAGAACGGCAACATTGAGCAGGAGCTGGGCAACTTTTTTCAGTGCCTTTTGCTGGCTTTCTGCCCGACTATAGGTAAAGGATTTTTTCAGATAAGCCACAAATTCCTTATCAATCTTTTGATAGCGTAAGCTTTCACTGGTCAAAGATTTAATAGTCTCAATACCGTTGATGTCCTCGATAATAGAAGAAGACAGAACCGCATTGGCTTCCATAGTGTCCCGATTCATCTTTTCAAAAGGCTTCATAAAGGCAAAGATAATCGCTGTATAAATGGGAAGTGCAAGCAGACTAATGAAAAAGAGCGTGATGTTCTGTGAAAATAGCACGAGCGAGATAATCAAAATCGTCGACACATCTAGGAAAATCGACAGAATGGTCGAAGCCAGCGCGTCGATGATACTGTTGGCATCTGTAAAACGAGACACGATTTCTCCTGTCCTGCGTGTCGCAAAAAAGGACATTGGCAGGTGAAAAACATGCTTGATGTAGGACAAAATCACATCAATTGACAGGCGTTGCCCCAGAACAAGTAAGAGGTATTCTTGCGCATAAGACAAAATCTGCTGGAGGATATAGACGATGACTAGTCCTATTGAGATAATGCCCAAGGTCGAACGCATCTGGTCTGGTACGTAACTGTCAATGATAGACTGCAGATAATAAGAGCCCACGATATTAATCAGGGTTACCAAGAGTGTTGCCAAAACGATATTAGCAATCAAACCCCGCTGTTTGAGCAAGATTGGAAAGAAGGATAGGAGTCCCTGTTTTTTCTCCTTATGGGGTTTATAGTCTGGAGACGGAGCCATAAAGAGACTGACTCCTGTCCATTCTTGCGCAAATCGCTCACGGGAAATCTTGGTCAGCTTGACACCAGGATCCGGATCAGCGATATGAATATGCTTTTTATCCTGACCTGTTACCACATAGTAGTGGAGCAATTTCCCTTCCTTGAGCACATGGGCCACAAAGGGAAAGGTCAAATCTGGCAAATCAAAGAGCGTCATATCCGCCTTGATAGCCCGCGTCTCAAACCCAATCTCCTCTGCCACCTTTACAAGTCCCAAAGCGGTCGTCCCATCCATGGTCGTCTTGGCTAACTCTCGTAGATGAGCCAAGGAATAATAACTACCATAGTAGCCAAATACCATGGCCAAGGAAGCCACGCCACAATCCATCTGATCCACTTGGGGACGATAGTGCCTTTTCCCAAATTTCATATCCATCTCCTTTTTTCTAATAATCTCTTAAAACTTTGTAAGATTATTTTAACCAAACAAGGACGAAATAAGGGAATTATTTCTGAAAAAACAATATCCTCACCTGAACAGCACTTTTACCAAAGAAAATAGGCAGAACAAGAGTCCTGCCTAGAACATTCAATTACACAGATTTCTTACCTTTCCCACTTCTTTTGTGAATGGCGTATAAAACGATAAACGCAAACACCGGGGGTACCATATAACTACTTTCACTCATTGTTAGCTGAAATCCAAGAGTTGCTAGAATCGTAAAGATGAAAATATTCATTAAAAATAGGAAAATAATATAGTAGAAAATATTTTACAATCCTAATCATTCTATTCTCCTTTTCTTTCTCCTTGGCCCCGATACAGTAAAATAAATACCACTAAAAACAAGGAGATCGTAGGTATATCAAAAGATTCAAACCATGTAGGTAGATTTATTTTGTTTACATCAGCTACGATTCTAATAATTAGATAAGCTATCGAGCTAAATAATACAGTGGTCTCTAGCCAAGCTTTTCCTAGTAATTGAACAACTTTCATCTCAAACTCCGATCTGATGGTTCATCAATTTCCAATCGTACTTTCTTTTGTTTTGTACTTGTATCCTAGATAAAACAGACCAAGTAGAATTGGATAGGTTTCTGGATAAAACAAGGTATTGATCGGATTTTTCATAATCATATACGTTGCGATATAAAGAATAATCGATACGACAAAATACCCCTCAGCAAATCCTAATAAGATTTTTTTCATAGCAGACTCCTATTTACCTGAAAAGAGTGCTCGAGTTGTTAAAATAGCTCCACCTGTATATACAAAACCTTTTACAAAACCAACTGCCACAGGGATAAGAAGGGGAAAGGCTCCCCCTTGAATTTCCTGCAAGTCCGTATCAGTCATTGTTTCAAATTTTAAAATAGATTTTTCCATATCATCTCCTCCTTCTATTACCATCTACTCGTCACATAATTATAACCTGCAATTCCTGCTGCAGTAATTCCACCAGCAATTTTAGCTGCTGTCACAGGATTAGCAATCACCCAAGCTACAATCGGCCATGCTCCCCCATCCACATCCGTCAATTCTTCTTCTGTAAGAGCTACAAAGTTCTGTTCCATGTTGTCAAAGTTTGTCATTTGTTTTCTCCTTATTTTTTCTATATATTTAATCTTTAACCTCTAAGCCACTTAAATAGCCGGATTGGGTAAATTACTGAAATCATTTTCTTCTCTCCTTCCTTTTCTTCTCACTTATCTATTCGAGAAGTAATTTAAAATGAACAGGTAAATTTCATTTATTTTAAATACCATTTGATCAACCATGGCAATAAGATTGGTAAATACATCGCGTAATCTCCTTCCCTTTTTCCTTACCTATCTATTCGAAAAACAATTCGAAAATGAACAATTCATTCATTTTTATTTTAAAAACCAATTAATAAACCACGGATAAAAATCGGTCACATACATAAACGTTCCTCCTTTTTCTTTCTCATCTCTTTATTCGCAATTTCTACTAAAAGTTTCTCTTTTTTCCGCAAATAAAAAAACAACATGACTTGCATGTTGCTTTTGGCTATTTTTTATCTTTAATAATTGCTACTACATCCGCTACACTTTGAAGTTGATCGATTTCCTCATCAGTGATTTCGATACCAAATTCATCTTCTAGTGTCAAGACGAACTCCATCAAGTCCACTGAGTCTGCATCGAGATCGTCTTTCAAACTCAAGGCTTCTGTCACGACGAAGTCTGCTCCCTGTCTTTCTTGGATAATGGTCACAATACGGTCAAAAATTTCTTTTTCTGTCATCTTTTTTATTCTCCTGAAAATTCACGCGCAGTCTGAGCAACTACGTCTGTTTCTAGCATGGTACGAATCTGACGAATCGTACTGTACACAGCCTTGGCATCACTTGAGCCATGAGTTTTTACAACTGGCGCCTTAACACCAAACAAAACTGCTCCTCCAACATCTGAATAGTTAAGCTGTGTCTTCAACCCCCTAAGACTATCCTTAAGAAGTAGAGCACCTAGCTTCGCTCGAAGGCCACCACCCGTAATAGCATTTTTAAGTAAGCCCATGATTCCCAAAGCTGTACCTTCGATGGATTTGAGAACAGCGTTTCCCGTGAAACCATCTGTTACGACAACATCCGCAACGCCATTCATCAGATCACGCGCTTCCACGTTTCCGATAAAGTTCAAACTTTCATCAGCTACTAGCAAGTCATAAGTTTCCTTACGAAGCGGATCTCCCTTGCTACTTTCTGTTCCGTTGTTGAGCAAACCAACACGTGGTTTTGCAATCCCACGAACATTTTTAGCATAAAAGGAGCCAAGAACAGCGTATTGGTGCAGATGATGGGCTGTATTTTCTGCATTGGCTCCAAGGTCTAGCATGTCAAACCCTTTTCCATCGATGGTCGGCAAGGTCGACATGAGTCCTGGACGATCGATATTTTTGATACGACCCACAATAAAGAATCCTGCAGCCAACAAGGCACCTGTGTTCCCAGCTGAGAGGACAGCGTCTGCTTCTCCCTCCTTGACTGCCTTGGCTGCTAATACCATGCTGGCATTTTTCTTCTTACGGATAGCTTTTGTCGGCTCATCGTCTGAGTTGATTTTCTCATCCGTATGGATAATGCTGACACGCTCTGTCGCCGTTAGATATTGCTTAATCTTACTTTCATCTCCATAGAGTTGAACCTCAATATCTGAAAAGTCAGTAAGGGCTTGGTTGACACCCTCAACGATGGCTTGAGGTGCATAATCGCCCCCCATAGCATCTACTGCAATTTTTTTCATTTGTCTTCCTCTTTTAGTAATTGTCCCCAGTCTGCTAGGGAATCAATAAATTTCTTTGATTTTAGGTGAATCCCAACGTACTCTTCGTAGAGTTGATCCATAAATTGGCGTAGCTCTTGCTTGATTTCTGCCTTAAGCGAAATGGTCTCCAAGGTTTCAAAATCAATGGCTTGAAATTGATTGAGCAGATAAGGAATGTTGGGATTCAGATGGCAACGTTTCTCGTCCTCATGGTAATGGTCTGGACAGAGGCAGGCTCCATATTTGAAAGAAAAGTCAAAGGCCTGACCAACCCGATGGCAAAAGACACACTCATTAAAATTAAGGCTAATCCCAAATCGGTTCAAGATTTGAATTTCAAAAATATTGGTCAAAACCTGATAATCTAAACCCTCTTCCATCAACTCTAGAGTCTTTCTCAAGAAGGCAAACAAGGGAGCATCCTGCTGATTATCCTGCAAACTAGCATCTGCAAGAGCCGCCACATAAGTCGCATAAGCCATGACAAAGAGGTCGCTATTGATTTTGGGAAAGGTCATCACCTCATGGTAGTCCTCGATGTAGCTAAGGCCGTCATCATTGATTCGCAAGAGAAATCGTGCCAACACCAAGGGCTGAATAACAGGAGCTAGTTTGGATTGACCAGCGTGTTTGACGAAAAACATGCGCTTCCCAGCCTGCTCGGTGAAGATTTTGACGAGCTTATCATCCTCCCGAAAGTTACGATTGTAGAGTACGAGACCTTGACTCGTTATAGACTGGATCATGCTTCTCTCATGTACTCCTCAAGTCGTTTCATGGCCTCCCTGATTGTTTCCATGCTGGCTGCATAAGAAATGCGAACATAGCCTTCTCCGTAACGCCCAAAGGCAGCACCAGGGATAAAGGCAACAGCCTTCTTCTGGGCAAAATCCTTGAGAAAAGCAAAGGAGTCTTGATTGTAACCTGCTGGAATCTTAGCAAAGATATAGAAGGCACCGTCTGGTTTGATAATCTCAAAACCAAGAGCAGTCATCTTTTCGATGATATAATCTCGACGCTGGATGTATTCCTTCTTCATAGGCTCTGCGTCGTTTTTACCAGCGGTCAAGGCTTCTACTGCAGCATGTTGGGCCATGGTGTTTGCCGCAGTAACCAAATATTGGTGACTCTTGATTAACTGAGCTGTGAAAGCTGCAGGAGCAAAGATAAAGCCTAAACGCCAACCAGTCATGGCATGGGACTTAGATAAGCCATTGATAATAATAGCTTGATCTCTCAGCATAGTTCCCAATGATACATGATTTTCCCCTGTATAGGTCAATTCTGAATAGACCTCATCACAAACAACGAAAATTTCATACTTGCCTAAAACGTCTGCCAAGGCTTCCAACTGCTCTCGACTATAGGTAATTCCAGTTGGATTGGCTGGATAGTTGAGAATGACTGCCTTAAGCTTATCTCCCTGCTCCAAAATTGCCTTTTCCAACATTTCAGGAGTCAAGACAAAACCATTTTCAGTTGTATCAATCTCGACAATCTCTGCCCCAACTAGGTTGACAATCGGCTCATAGCCTGGATAGGCAGGAGCTGGCAAGAGTACCTTGTCTCCTTCTTCTAAGATAGCTGTCAAAGTAGCAGATAAAGCCTCTGTCGCTCCGATAGTAACCAAGATTTCATTTTCAGGATTGTAGTCCAACTGGTATTTTTCTTTTACAAAATCACTAGCTGCCTGGCGCAAGGTCAGTAAACCGCTCATCCCTGTATAGTAGGACTGGTTCTGGTCAATCGCTCGCTTGGCCGCCTCCTTGACATGATCTGGCGTTGTAAAGTCAGGCTCTCCCAAGGTCAAACGCAGAACTCCAGGGATCTCTGAAATGGCCTGATCAAACTGACGAATCAAGGACACTTGAATCTTATCTAATTGTTTATTAAAGCGCTTGGTTAAGTCCATAGATACCCCCTTACTTACAGAACATAGTACTATTATACTACAAAAGCTCCCTGACCGCAAAATTACATTTTGAGTTAATCCTTTCTGTTTTCTATTTTACTTTTCTGATGGATAAGCTTATAATAAAAAGTGCTTATTTTCGGAGGTTTATATGTCATTTTTATCAAAAAATGGAGCAGGCATCTTGGCCTGCCTTCTCATTTCTATCGTATCATGGTTTCTGGGAGGATTTTTCCCCGTCGTGGGTGCACCTGTCTTTGCAATTTTTGCTGGAATGCTCCTCCACCCCTGGCTCTCACCCTACAAACAACTAGACGCAGGTTTGACCTTTAGTTCCAAGAAATTGCTCCAGTATGCCGTTATCTTACTCGGTTTTGGTCTCAATATCTCGCAAGTCTTCGCAGTTGGACAATCTTCACTCCCCGTCATCCTTTCCACCATTTCGATTTCCTTAATCGTTGCCTACCTCTTCCAGCGTTTCTTTGCGCTAGACACAAAACTGGCTACCTTGATTGGAGTGGGTTCTTCTATCTGTGGTGGTTCTGCCATTGCTGCGACAGCACCCGTTATCCATGCCAAGGAAAAAGAAGTTGCCCAAGCCATCTCCGTTATCTTTTTCTTCAATGTCTTAGCAGCACTTATCTTTCCAACTCTAGGAACCTGGCTTCACCTATCCAATGATGGCTTCGCCCTCTTTGCAGGAACTGCAGTCAATGATACTTCTTCTGTAACGGCTACCGCCAGCTCCTGGGACAGTCTTTATCAGACCAATACCCTTGAGTCTGCAACTATTGTCAAACTCACGCGCACCTTAGCAATCATCCCCATCACGCTCTTTCTCTCCTACTGGCAAAGTCGCCAGCAAAAAAACAGCCAAGATTTCCAACTAAAAAAAGTCTTCCCACTTTTTATCCTTTATTTCATCTTAGCCTCTCTCTTAACGACTCTTCTCACCTCTCTCGGCGTGTCTAGTAGCTTCTTCACCCCTCTCAAACAACTCTCCAAATTCCTTATCATCATGGCCATGAGTGCCATCGGTCTCAAAACCAATCTGATTGCCATGGTCAAATCCAGCGGTAAATCCATTCTTCTTGGAGCCCTTTGCTGGATTGCCATCATCCTCACCAGTCTTGGCATGCAAGCATTGATTGGTACTTTATAAAATAAAAAGGTAGCCCATGGCTACCTTTTTATTGCTCAAGAATTAAGCGAGTATGTTCTCTCTTAATACAACGATTCATCACGATGTCATCGCATCCTCCAGCACGTAAGATTTCTTCCGCTTCTAGATTTTCAAGTCCCAGTTGTGCCCAAAAAATCTTAGCATCAGCCTTGAGAAAATCACGCGCCACATCTGGTAAAAACTCACTGCGACGGTAAACATTGACAATATCTACAGGAAAAGGAATCTCTTCTAGACTCGCATAAGCCTTTTCTCCCAAGATTTCCCCACCTGCAGCCTTGGGATTAACTGGAATGATTTTATAGCCCCGAGCTTGCATTTCCTTGGTCACTCGATTACTAGTTGTTTCCTCACGATCGGACAAACCCACTACCGCTAACGTTTTACTGGTTGTAAGATACTGACGGATCACACCATCACTTGGATTGATAAATTCTTGGCTCATAGAAATCCTCCTTTTTTCTCAGTATAGCATATTTTGAAAAGGCTTGCAGATTTTGACTATAAAAATCTCCTAGCAAGAAAAGAAACCTGCTAGGAGTTCTGTCTACTTCAAGTGAAAGATTAAATCTTTTTCTCAATACAAAATAGGGGAGAAAGAGGACGTTTTTCGTGGATACGGATAATGGCATCGCCAAGAAGATGAGCAATCGAAATTTGTTCAATCTTATCAATCAAACGCTCCTCTGGTAGGTAGATCGTATCCAAAACAACCAATTTCTTAATAGCTGATTTTTGGATATTGTCCATAGCTGGTCCTGAAAGAACTGGGTGCGTACAGCTTGCGTAAACCTCAACAGCACCTGCTTCAGCAAGAGCATCCGCCGCATGACAAATAGTTCCAGCTGTATCGATCATATCGTCAATCAAAATACAAGTCTTACCTTCTACCTTACCAATGATGTTCATCACTTCACTGGTATTCATCTTGTCTACACTACGGCGTTTGTCAATAATCGCAATCGGAGTTTTCAAAAACTCTGCCAATTTACGAGCACGAGTCACCCCACCATGGTCTGGGCTGACAACCACGTAGTCAGAGCCAACCATGCCACGACGTTCAAAATAGTCCGCAATCAAGGGAGCACCCATCAAGTGATCTACAGGAATATCAAAGAATCCCTGAATCTGTGCAGCGTGCAAATCAATCGTCAACAAACGATCTACCCCAGCAACTTCTAGCATGTTTGCAACGAGTTTTGCTGTGATTGGCTCACGCGCGCGCGCTTTTCTATCCTGACGTGCATAGCCATAGTAAGGCATAACAACATTGACAGATTCTGCACTAGCACGCTTCAATGCGTCCACCATAATCAAAATTTCAAGTAAATTATCATTTACAGGTGAACTAGTTGATTGTAGGATAAAGACGTGTTTCCCACGGATTGATTCTTCGATGTTGACCTGAATCTCTCCGTCTGAAAATTGGCGAACAGTCGATTTCCCCAACTCTATCCCAATTTCTTGCGCCACACGCTCTGCCAATTCTCTATTAGAAGAAAGGGCAAACAGCTTTAAATCAGAAAAAGACATGATTTCCTCCGGTATTTATGTATCACTTGTTTTTACACAACATTTTCCATCTACCATTGTAGCGCTTTTTCCTTTATTTTTCAATCAAAAATAAAACAAGAGTAAACATTTATACCCTTGTTTTATACTATTTTATATTAGCTATATTAAATCTGAAAATCCTACATTTTAACAATCGATTTTATGCTAGGATGAGATTTTTTCGAGGCAAAGTTAGTATACTTCTCTCATACTTCCTGTATCCACATCATAGACAGCACCTGAAATAACCACATCATCAGGAATCAGTGGAGATTCTCGAAGCAATTGCATATCCTCTCTCACACTCTCTTCCACATCCTGGAATGGTAAAAAATCTTGATCAGACACATCGACTCCGAGCTCGTGTTTCAAATGTTCATGAAAACTTTCATTTTGAAAGGTTTGAGCTCCACAATCTGTATGGTGAAGCACCACAATCTCTCTTGTCCCCATTTGTTGCTGGGAAATCACCAGTGAACGAATCATGTCCTCAGTTACTCGACCACCCGCATTCCGCAAGATATGAGCATCCCCAAGGGCCAAACCTAGAGCTTGCGCAACGTGTAGACGTGAGTCCATACAGGTCACGATAGCTACTCTGGTTTTGGGTTTAAGTGGCAGATTTAACTGCCCATGTAGGGCAACATAAGCCTGATTGGCTTGCATAAACTGTTCAAAATACGACACGATTCCCTCCTGAAAAATTTGATAATCAAATATTTCTCCTATCTTATCATTTTTAAGAGGATTTGTCACGGATTATGCAAAGACCTTTTTCAAAACTTCTTGAATCGTTGTCACACCAATGACTTCAATTTCCTTGGGTGGAGTGATTCCTGTCAAGGAATTCTTGGGTACATAAATCTTGGTAAAGCCCAGTTTTGCCGCTTCATTAATACGTTGTTCGATACGATTTACGCGCCGAATCTCTCCCGTCAAGCCCAACTCTCCTACAAAACATTCCTGAGGATTGGTTGGTTTATCCTTGTAACTCGAAGCAATGGCAACCGCAACAGCCAAGTCAATGGCAGGCTCATCCAATTTTACACCACCAGCCGATTTGAGATAGGCATCCTGATTTTGCAAGAGAAGCCCTGCACGTTTTTCCAAAACAGCCATAATCAGACTAGCGCGATTGAAATCAAGCCCTGTCGTCGTACGCTTAGCATTTCCAAACATAGTCGGTGTCACCAAGGCCTGCACTTCCGCAAGAATTGGACGTGTTCCTTCCATAGTCACCACGATGGACGAACCAGTCGCTCCATCCAAGCGTTCTTCCAAAAACACTTCACTAGGATTAAGAACTTCAACCAATCCGCCCGACTGCATCTCAAATATGCCAATCTCATTAGTGGAACCAAAACGGTTTTTGACTGCTCTCAAGATACGAAAGGTATGGTGACGTTCCCCTTCAAAGTAAAGCACGGTATCTACCATATGCTCCAGCATACGCGGACCAGCCAAGGTCCCTTCCTTGGTCACATGCCCTACGATAAAGATGGCAATGTTATTGGTCTTAGCCAGCTGCATAAGCTCAGCGGTCACCTCACGCACCTGAGACACAGACCCTTGCACCCCTGAAATCTCAGGAGACATAATCGTCTGGATAGAGTCGATGATGAGAAAATCTGGTTGGATGCGCTCCACCTCAGCCCTCACGCTCTGCATATTGGTCTCTGCATAGAGATAAAACTCACTATCAATATCCCCCAAGCGCTCTGCACGGAGTTTAATCTGCTGGGCAGACTCCTCCCCACTGACATAGAGAACCGTACCCACTTGAGATAGCTGGGTTGAAACTTGTAGGAGAAGGGTTGATTTCCCAATCCCAGGATCCCCACCGATGAGGACGAGACTTCCTGGTACCACTCCGCCTCCAAGCACACGGTTGAATTCCTCCATCTCCGTCTTGGTTCGATTGACATTGATGGAAGTCACCTCAGCCAGTTTCATAGGCTTGGTTTTTTCACCTGTCAAGGACACTCGTGCATTCTTGACCTCGGCAACCTCAACCTCTTCTACAAAAGAAGACCAAGACCCACAGTTAGGACAACGCCCTAGATACTTAGGTGAATTATATTCACAATTTTGACACACAAATGTCGCTTTTTTCTTTGCTATAATAATTCTCCTTTTACGGTTACTCCGAAAGAATGCCACTTATACAATGTATTTTGAAATTTATTCTGGTTGGCAACTCCGACAGCAGACAAATCGACAGAAACCTGATAATTCTCCTTGACAGCTGCCAAAACGGAAGCCTTGACACAGAAATTGCCATCTACCCCTATAAACTCTATGCTCTTAGCACCATTTCCCTCTAAAAAATCTTTTAAATCTGGATTAGTAAAGCAAGAAGCCCGACACTTCTCAAAGATACGAGAAGATACAACTAACAAGTTGGTCGCAAATTTCTTCTTTCTATCTTTTCTCTCCCAGAAAAAACGATTGAGAATATAGATAACTCGGTCGCTGGGATAAGTAGCAATTTTGTCATTTACAGCTGCAGTCAGTTCTTCATGATAGGCTTTTCCTACAGCAACATAATCTGACTGCATGTCTACAACTAATAAATAGTCTGCCATTTTATCCCTCTATTTCCCTGTCGATCCAAATCCACCAGTCCGCACGCCATCTGCCTCATCTCCATCTGCAATCAAGAAAGGAGCAAAGACAGCCTGAACCACACGTTCCCCAACTTCGAGAACCACTTCCTGATCAGTAATATTTTTCATCTGAGCAAAGATATGTCCTTCATTCCCTGGATTGCCATAATAGTCTCCGTCAATGACACCCACAGAGTTAATCAAGACCAAGCCTTTTTTACGAGGGTTTGAAGAACGGTCATAGAGATAGAGCACCTCTGTCGGTTGCATATAAGCCTTAACTCCTGTTGGGACCAATATAATCTCACCTGGCGCAATGACAGTTCGTTCGGCAACCTTTAAATCGTACCCAGCTGCATGAGCTGTCTCACGCTTAGGCAACAAATTTTCATCTGTAAAACTCGAAACCAATTCAAAACCACGAATTTTCATATTTTTCTCTTTTCTATAATCATTTATTCTAGGCTATTTTATCTTATTTATTCGAAAAAAGCACGAAAAAAGAGCACACAATTCACATCGCTTAGGGCTGCTGGATTCCTCCCCTGACCCGCTTCACGCAGAACTGTTGCTCCACTATTCATTATACCACATTCCCCTCTGTTTTTAAAGAGAAATTATTTTTTCCGTCGATTTCGGAAAAAGTCCTGCATAATCGCTGCACAGTCATCTTCCAAAATTCCCGTTTCTACCTCTACACGATGATTGAGACGCTCATCTGTCAAAATATCGTACAAGCTTCCAGCTGCACCAAATTTCTGGTTTTTAGCCCCGTAGACTACGTTTGGAATACGGGCAAGCCCAATCGCCCCGCTACACATGACACAAGGCTCAATGGTCACAAAAAGCGTACAATCCAGCAGTCGCCAACTCTCTTCACTCACATTCGCATTCTCTATAGCCATGATTTCTGCATGCATGACCGCCCGTTGCAACTCCTCGCGCGCATTATGCCCCCTACCAATGATTTCTCCATCCTTGACAATCACACAACCAATTGGAATTTCATCGTGTTCTAAGGCAATCTCAGCCTCTCTCAAAGCCTCTCTCATAAAGGCTTCTTTTTCTTCAACTGTATAATTCATCGTTCTTCTCTTTTCCTACTTGTCGATTTTATTATTATATCATGATTCTCAAGACAAAAAAAGCCACCGAATGCGGTGACTTAATAGGGAGATTATTATGAAAAAGAAAAGTTT
>NZ_KV822011.1:0-2163 GCF_001815805.1 Streptococcus sp. HMSC072D05 | reverse complement strand
AGATTATTATGAAAAAGAAAAGTTTAGGATATTTGTTACAACAAGTTAGGAGGTCTTCTTGTAACTGTCTATAGTATACCCAACCTGTCTTAAACTAATCTTAAAAATCTCCTATGACCAAACACTTTCTAAAATATTAGTTTGTTCACGACCGGGACCTACTGAGAAAGTTGAGATACGAACACCAACCAACTCGCTTACACGACGAACATAGTTACGTGCATTCTCAGGAAGGTCTTCTAAATTACGGACTCCAGTGATGTCTTCTGACCAACCTGGCAATTCCTCGTAGATTGGCTTGCAACGTTTCAACTGCTCAAGACTAGCAGGATAGTAATCAATACGTTGACCATCAAGATCATAGGCCACACAGATTTTCACAGTATCCAAACCACTCAAAACATCGATAGAGTTCAATGAAAGATTGGTAATCCCAGATACACGGCGGCTGTGACGCATCACAACTGAATCAAACCAACCTACACGACGTGGACGACCAGTTGTTGTACCGTATTCATGACCTACTTCACGGATGCGATCCCCCACTTCATCAAATAATTCAGTTGGGAAAGGTCCGTCACCTACACGACTCGTATAGGCTTTACAAACACCTACAACCTTGTCAATCTTACTTGGGCCAACACCAGACCCAATTGTCACACCACCAGCGACAGGGTTTGACGACGTAACAAATGGATACGTACCTTGGTCGATATCTAGCATAACACCTTGCGCACCTTCAAACAGCACACGTTTGCCATTATCAAGCGCATCATTCAAGATAACGGATGTATCTGTCACGTATTGCTTGATTTGTTGACCATACTCATAGTATTCTTCAAAAATATCGTCAACTGAAATAGGGGTACTATCATATAATTTTTCAAACAAACGATTCTTTTCCGCAAGATTGCGTTCCAAACGCTCACGAAAAATTTCTTTATCCAAAAGATCTGCAATACGAATTCCAACACGAGCAGCTTTATCCATATAGGCTGGACCGATTCCCTTGATTGTAGTACCAATTTTATTGTCGCCCTTAGCTTCCTCTTGCAAACGGTCTAATTCAATGTGATATGGTAAAATGACATGCGCACGATCCGAAATGCGCAAATTATCTGTTGTCACACCTTCTTCATGAAGATAATTCAACTCTTTTACTAGAGATTTAGGGTTTACAACCATCCCATTCCCAATAACAGAGATTTTTTCAGGAAAGAAAATTCCAGATGGAATCAAGTGCAACTTAAATTTCTTACCATCAATCACAATCGTGTGACCTGCATTATCACCACCTTGATAACGAGCAATTACCTCTGCATTAGCTGAAAGAAAATCTGTAATTTTCCCTTTACCTTCATCACCCCATTGGGTACCTACAACAACAACTGAAGTCATAATAAAAATCGTCTGAGCTACTAGGAGCTCGTCCTTTCTCATATACATGGCAGGAATTCCACCCGCAATTATATCTTACAATTTATTATAAGAAAAAAACACTATTTTATCAAGAAGAAACAGTAGAAAAGATTTGGAAATTCTCTCATTTCTAAATATAAAAACCTTTGATTATAAGCTAATTCTATATTTTTTAAAATATATCTACAACAATCGTTCGTAATTATGATATAGATACTTCCTATTGGATGAGAGTGGTACCACCTTGCAGGAATTTATCTAGATATAGACGATAAGCTGTTTTAAAGTGATATAGTGAAAAGTCCCTATCACTTTTTATTTTAAATCGGATTAAATAATATAGTAAAAACCGAAGATGAAGTGATTCCCACTCTGAACAACTCTGACCTAAAGAGGCATATTCTTGTTCAACTAGTTTCAAAAAGACAAATGCTCGATCATAAAATTTCTGAAGCATATAAAAATTCCCTTTCTTATTAGTAACACTAGTCTAACAAAAGAAGGAACTAAAAAAGTTTCAAATCCTATAAAAGAAGAATTTAAAGCTAAACGAACTAAAAATAAAATAAAGAGGTAATTACAGATTTAAAAATTAAAATTTGAAATTTCAACAATCCACTATATTTATAAATAAAAAAACGCTCAGTTGAACGTTTTGATTTATACTCCGCCAGTAGGACTCGAACCTACGACATCATGATTAACAGTCATGCGCTACTACCAACTGAGCTATGGCGGATAAAA
>NZ_KV822010.1:0-451 GCF_001815805.1 Streptococcus sp. HMSC072D05 | reverse complement strand
AATGAGTTTGATTTTATTATCAATTCCTTCTAACGGACCGTTGGTCAGGTTAGAATATGTCATAGTATTTTCAATGAAAGCTGCTAATCGTCTTAAAGTTCTAATGACTGGGCGTAATTTAGGACACACATCTGAAAGATGAATAGAAAAGAGTTTATGATTAAATTTCTCTATTTGATTTTCTTTTAATAATCTTCTTAGCTCATGAACGTAGTGATATGTATTAAATAGTTCTACATCTACACCTAATAAGTAATTTATAATGCCTTTTTCGGTTTTCCACTCTTTAAATAAATGGACTTTATGATAATTAAATGCTTCTAGCGTTTCAAAAGGTTTAAGAAATAGTTTCCAATAACTTTTATATTTATTATAAAGCGGTCTATTTGAGGCCCTATAACAATTCATTACATGAACTCTAGACATATTTAACGCTCGATTTAAGGATTGA
>NZ_KV822009.1:0-481 GCF_001815805.1 Streptococcus sp. HMSC072D05 | reverse complement strand
TATAGGTAGTTAGTTTGTATAGCCTAGTCATCTTTATTTTCTTTTTTATTATCTTTTTCGATTTTTTTATCTATAAAGAAGAAACAGATAATTATAATAAAATAAATAGCAAAGAAAATAGTTTTGCCATATGGAATATGAAAAATAGCGATAAAAATTATTGAATACACGCTCAATGATATCAAACAAATATTTAATAATAAGTTATACTTTTTTAATTTATTTTTTTTCATATTTAATTATTTCCCCTTTTTTATTATGGGATGTTCATATTTAGATATGTCTTGAAAGCACTTTTTCCTTTTTTGGTTAAATTAAGACATCGATTAATTTCACTTTTTTCAATCCAAGATAATTCAATCATTTTTTCAGTTATTTTTAACGCAATAGGTCCTGCCATATGATTTTTTCTCTCGGTCCAATCTATATGTTTAGGAATAGGTTTAAAGTACATACTCTTTTCTGTTTCAATTCCTATTTT
>NZ_KV822008.1:0-552 GCF_001815805.1 Streptococcus sp. HMSC072D05 | reverse complement strand
TACATATCAATAAAATTAAAGCGAAAAAAGGACGTAAAATAGAATGGTTAGAGTTTACTTTTGATGCTGAGAAACGCATTCATAGTAAGCGACAACCCAAAATGGCGAATGTAGCCCAACCCAAACAATATATCAGTCGTGAGAAAACGCCCAAATGGCTACATGAACGAAATCAAAGTAATACAACTAGAAAGATGACTGAAGAAGAAAAAGCACTATTTAAAGAACAACAACAAGCATTTAGACAACAATTAGAACTAGATTGGGAAGATTAGAAAGTTTACAAAAGATAACATGAAAGATATACTGAAGTTAACAAACAGACAGATACATCATTAGATGTGAAAACCCCAGCCTGCCGACCAAAGCATATGCTGGGGTTTCTTTTTTATCGTTTATGTTCTTGATTTAATAAATAAAGAACACGCCCAACAATAATTGGACATACGATATACTTCATAACAAACAGAACGACAATCATTAGATGTGGCACCTCCTTTCTGCACGGAAGTGCTCTCCAATTATAACAAAATCCCTATGACCTGTATGCGT
>NZ_KV822006.1:0-490 GCF_001815805.1 Streptococcus sp. HMSC072D05 | reverse complement strand
TTCTTTTATTACTTGGAGTGTTACACTATATACTTTATTATTAACAGGCACAATTATAATATTTGGGAGACTAAGCGATAAATACAGTCGTTTAAATATATATAGTTTAGGATTAACTATTTTTTTAATAGCTTCTATTTTATGCGGTTTTTCAAACAACGTCATACAATTAATCGTTTTTCGTGGTTTACAAGGTATAGGTGCAGCAATGTTACAAGGAACTGCTACGGCTATTATTACTACAACCATTCCTGAAAATAGACAAGGTTCTGCGTTAGGAACGTTAAGTATTCTATTAGGAATAGGTCCTGTTTTAGGTCCAAGTATTGGAGGTCTTTTAATATCTGTAGGTAATTGGAGATGGATATTTTGGATCAATATTCCCTTTATATTTATCGGTTTAATCGGCTGTTTATTTTTAAAAAGATATATTAAAGAGCAAAAAAGTACGTCTATCCATTTAGATATACGTGGAAATTCATTATTATTT
>NZ_KV822005.1:0-211 GCF_001815805.1 Streptococcus sp. HMSC072D05 | reverse complement strand
CTTTTGTTTATTAATAAGTTTAACATCTTGGTCTTATCACTCAATTTTTAATATATCAGTATATGGCAATTTCCTAATCTTTATTGTTTCTTTTTGCCTATTTATTATATGGGAGTTAAAAACAAATCATCCTATCATCGATTTACGTTTATTCAAGAATGTATCATTTTCATCTCCAATATTTGCAATATTTGTATTTGGAGGTACAGCA
>NZ_KV822004.1:0-336 GCF_001815805.1 Streptococcus sp. HMSC072D05 | reverse complement strand
AGCCTTGGTGGAACAGAAATCGCTGGTGCACAAATCAAGATCTACAAGGGCGACAAGGCAGAAGGTACAGCCGTAGAAAGCTGGACTTCAGAAGCTGGTAAGTCTAAAGATCTCAACTTGGCGCCAGGTACTTACACCTTCCATGAGGAAGCCGCTCCAACCGGATACCTCAAAGTAACCGACATCACTTTCCAAGTCAAACATGATGGCACAGTGGAAGTGACAAACGTTGGTGAGAAAGACTCTAAGGGTGAAGACAACAAAGTTGCCACAAACGGTTCAACTGTAACTGTAACTGATAAAGATGATGACCTTCCACGTAAGATTACCTTCAGC
>NZ_KV822003.1:0-701 GCF_001815805.1 Streptococcus sp. HMSC072D05 | reverse complement strand
CGAGTTCCTTAACGAGAGTTCTCTCGCTCACCTGAGGCTACTCGCCTCGACTACCTGTGTCGGTTTGCGGTACGGGTAGAGTATGTTTAAACGCTAGAAGCTTTTCTTGGCAGTGTGACGTCACTAACTTCGCTACTAAACTTCGCTCCCCATCACAGCTCAATGTTATAGAACTAAGCATTTGACTCAATTCACACCTCACTGCTTAGACAGACTCTTCCATTCGTCTGCTTTAGTTAGCCTACTGCGTCCCTCCATCACTACATACTCTAGTACAGGAATATCAACCTGTTGTCCATCGGATACACCTTTCGGTCTCTCCTTAGGTCCCGACTAACCCAGGGCGGACGAGCCTTCCCCTGGAAACCTTAGTCTTACGGTGGACAGGATTCTCACCTGTCTTTCGCTACTCATACCGGCATTCTCACTTCTATGCGTTCCAGCACTCCTCACGGTATACCTTCTTCACACATAGAACGCTCTCCTACCATACCTATAAAGGTATCCACAGCTTCGGTAAATTGTTTTAGCCCCGGTACATTTTCGGCGCAGGGTCACTCGACTAGTGAGCTATTACGCACTCTTTGAATGAATAGCTGCTTCTAAGCTAACATCCTAGTTGTCTGTGCAACCCCACATCCTTTTCCACTTAACAATTATTTTGGGACCTTAGCTGGTGGTCTGGGCTGTTTCCCTTTCGA
>NZ_KV822001.1:0-229 GCF_001815805.1 Streptococcus sp. HMSC072D05 | reverse complement strand
GATATACATTTGTATGGAAAAAGAGTATTCAAAACCATGAATCAAAGATGAATGAGGATTCTAAAGCCCTCTACCATGAATTGGTAACCAATAAAATCATACCGGAAATTAAAGAAGATCATGATAATGAATTAACAAAAGAAGAAATAGATTTGATTGGTAGTCACTTAGATAAAGAAATCGAAGATTTAAACCAACATATCAACAATGAAAAATGTACTAAAACAAG
>NZ_KV822000.1:0-555 GCF_001815805.1 Streptococcus sp. HMSC072D05 | reverse complement strand
ATCGTAACTCGCCGGTTCATTCTACAAAAGGCACGCTCTCACCCATTAACGGGCTCGAACTTGTTGTAGGCACACGGTTTCAGGTTCTATTTCACTCCCCTCCCGGGGTGCTTTTCACCTTTCCCTCACGGTACTGGTTCACTATCGGTCACTAGGGAGTATTTAGGGTTGGGAGATGGTCCTCCCAGATTCCGACGGGATTTCACGTGTCCCGCCGTACTCAGGATACTGCTAGGTACAAAGACTATTTTAAATACGAGGCTATTACTCTCTTTGGCTGATCTTCCCAAATCATTCTTCTATAATCTTTGAGTCCACATTGCAGTCCTACAACCCCGAAGAGTAAACTCTTCGGTTTGCCCTCCTGCCGTTTCGCTCGCCGCTACTAAGGCAATCGCTTTTGCTTTCTCTTCCTGCAGCTACTTAGATGTTTCAGTTCACTGCGTCTTCCTCCTCACATCCTTAACAGATGCGGGTAACAGGTAGTACCTGTTGGGTTCCCCCATTCGGAAATCCCTGGATCATCGCTTACTTACAGCTACCCAAGGCATATCG
>NZ_KV821999.1:0-1254 GCF_001815805.1 Streptococcus sp. HMSC072D05 | reverse complement strand
TATGATATATTTAGAATGATTTAAAATAAGGAGTGAGATAAAAGATGAAAGAAAGATATGGAACTATATATAAAGGCTCTCAGAGGCTCATAGACGAACAAAGTGGAGAAGTCATAGAGGTAGATAAGTTATACCGTAAACAAACGTCTGGTAACTTCGTAAAGGCTTATATAGTCCAATTAATAAGTATGTTAGACATGATTGGTGGAAAAAAACTTAAAATCGTTAATTACATCTTAGATAATATTCACTTAAGCAACAATACGATGATAGCTACAACGAGAGAAATAGCTAAAGCTACAGGAACTAGTCTACAAACAGTAACAACAACACTCAAAATTTTAGAAGAAGGAAATATTATTAAAAGAAAAACTGGAGCATTAATGTTAAATCCGGAGCTAATGATGAGGGGCGATGAACAAAAACAAAAATACCTCTTACTCGAATTTGGGAACTTTGAGCAAGAGGCAGAAGATAAACAAGAAAATGCATTATCTGATTATTATTCTTTCAAAGACTAGTATAACAACTACTGTACAAAATGAACAGTACAGTCATGACGGGCTTTTCTAAAGATGAATGGACTAGGTAAACCTAGTCCATTTTCATATATAACTTTGGATCCACTCGCAGAACAAAGTTATATAAATTCAAAACCAACCCACCTTAAATGGCACAATTGTAAAATAATTGCTTTTTGACTTCACGATATCGCTTTAATGATTTGGATTGGTTGTTAAGTTGGAATTAATCCAACTTAAAACCTGCACCAATCGCCACTGAAGTGGCTATCATTTTCGCTTTGCTCGTCAAAAAATTTCTCATTTCACAATTGTGCCATTTTGGTTTGGCAAGCATCGTATTTGCTAGCCACTTCATTCGCTATCGCTCATTCCGTGACTGCAAATACACTTGTTGGGGGTAAACCCCCAATCCCCCTTTAAAATGCTAGCCATATAACAAAAAAATGGAAAGCATAAACGCATTCACTTCTTTTCTATATAAAATGAACGAAGTGAATAAGCGTCGGAAAAGCAGCAAAAAGTTTCCTTTTTGCTGTTGGAGCATGGGGTTTCAGGGGGTGCAGTATCTGACGTCAATGCCGAGCGAAAGCGAGCCGAAGGGTAGCATTTACGTTAGATAACCCCCTGATATGCTCCGACGCTTTATATAGAAAAGAAGATTGAACTACTTAAATTCTTAATATGAATTGATATAACAACTTTTATAAGGAATTTGTTTGTTCTAATTTTT
>NZ_KV821998.1:0-546 GCF_001815805.1 Streptococcus sp. HMSC072D05 | reverse complement strand
CCGGCTGTCACCAAGAGGTGAACCCCGATACTGAGACCTTCACGAGAGATACGCACCAAGAGCTTGAAGAGTTCCGCCTCATAGGCTTCTTCCTTGAAGGCCTCATAGCTATCTAAGAGGATGACGATAGCCGGCTCTTCCTGACCACTGGCCTGACGGTAGAGTTCCAAGGTTCCAACACCATAGTCCGCAAGGAGTTTCTTACGACGGTTGAGTTCTCTCTCCATGATTCGTACAAATTTAGAGATCTTCTCTGTTTGGTCCAAAAGCATGGTATCCGCCACCTGTGGAAGCTTGGACAATGGAGCCAAACCATTGGTACCAAAGTCCATCAAGTACATGGTAAGAGCCTTGGGACTGAATTTGCGAGCCAAGTCCATCCCAGCTGTCTGAAGGAAGGTGGTCTTTCCTGTACCCGGACTTCCGTAGAGAAGGATATGACCATCCTTGGAGAGATTGATAGAGACAGCTTCCTGCTTCTGGGCCTGCGGGATATCCGCCATCCCCAAGAGGACAGAGAGTGGTTTCTCTTGTGTCCAGGCTACT
>NZ_KV821997.1:0-340 GCF_001815805.1 Streptococcus sp. HMSC072D05 | reverse complement strand
ATACCAGCTAATTTAGCTAATTCTCCAGCTGAAAGAGATATACCACTAGATAATTCAATTAACATAGTTAAACGTGTTTTATGTCCAATGAGGAGAATATTATCAGCAAAATTTTCATACATATAATACATCCTTTCTATTAGTACAATTTAATCATACCCATATAATATTTCGGTGTTGAACGAAATATTATATGGGTATGATTAAATTAGTTAAATGAGGAGGTATGATAGATGTATTCTTCCAAGTATTTCGATCATTTAGTTGTTTTCACAGCAGGAATAGGAATGTTTTTATCCACCCTGGATAGTGGCATTATCAATGTCGCATTACCCACTTT
>NZ_KV821996.1:0-10051 GCF_001815805.1 Streptococcus sp. HMSC072D05 | reverse complement strand
AACTCCACCGGTAAAAACTCCAGATCAACCAGAGCCATCAAAACCAGAAGAGCCAAATTATGATCCATTGCCAACTCCGCCGCTAGCACCAACTCCTAAGCACTTGCCAACACCACCAGCGGTGCCAACAGTTCACTTCCATTACAATCGTCTATTTGCACAACCTCAGATTAATAAAGAAATTAAAAATGAGGATGGAGTAGATATCGACCGTACTCTAGTTGCTAAGCAGTCTGTAGTGAAGTTTGAGTTGAAAACGGAAGCTTTAACTGCAGGGCGTCCAAAAACAACTTCGTTTGTATTGGTAGATCCACTTCCAACTGGCTATCAGTTTGATTTGGAAGCAACCAAGGCTGCAAGCAAAGGGTTTGAAACAAGCTATGACAAAGCTAGTCACACTGTAACCTTTAAGGCTACTGAGGAGACCTTGGCAGCTTTCAATGCAGATTTGACAAAATCCTTTGAGACTCTATATCCAACTGTTGTTGGTCGTGTCTTGAATGATGGGGCGACTTATACAAACAACTTTACATTGACAGTCAACGATGCCTACGGTGTTAAGTCAAATATTGTTCGTGTAACGACTCCAGGTAAACCAAATGATCCTGACAATCCAAATAACAACTACATCAAGCCTTTGAAAGTTAACAAGAACAAGCAAGGTGTGAATATTGATGGCAAAGAAGTTCTAGCTGGTTCAACGAACTACTATGAACTCACATGGGATTTGGACCAATACAAGGGAGATAAATCTTCTAAAGAAGCGATTCAAAATGGTTTCTACTATGTGGATGATTATCCAGAAGAAGCCTTAACCCTTCAACCAGAATTGGTTAAGATCCGTGATCTAGAGGGCAATCTTGTATCAGGTATCAGTGTTCAACAGTTTGATAGTTTAGAAGCTGCGCCTAAGAAGGTTCAAGATCTGTTGAAGAAAGCAAACATCACTGTTAAAGGTGCTTTCCAACTCTTCTCAGCTGATAATCCAGCCGAATTCTACAAGAACTATGTAGCAGCAGGAAAATCATTGCTCATCACAGATCCGATGACAGTTAAACCTGAATTTGGTCAAACGGGTGGTAAGTATGAAAACAAAGCCTACCAAATTGATTTTGGAAATGGCTATGCTACAGAAGTAGTTGTCAACAATGTACCGAAAATCACACCTAAAAAAGATGTGACAATCAGTATGGATCCAAGCAGTGACAATATTGATGGTCAAACCATTCCGTTGAACCAGTACTTCAATTATCGTTTAATCGGTGGTTTGATTCCACAAAATCATTCTGAGGACTTGAATGACTATAGTTTTGTAGATGATTATGACCAAAAAGGTGATCAATACACTGGAAACTATAAAGTTCTTGCCAAGGTTGATATCCGATTGAAAGACGGTCGTGTTATCAAGGCAGGTACAGACTTAACAGCTGAAACACAGGTTGAACATGATCAAGATAAGGGAATGATCACTATTCGCTTCAAGGAAGAATTCCTTCAAGAGATTCAGTTGGATTCTCCATTCCAAGCTGAGACTTATATTCAAATGAAACGAATTGCTGTCGGAACCTTTGAAAATACCTATGTAAATACTGTGAACAAAGTTGCTTACGCTTCAAATACAGTTCGTACGACAACGCCAGAACCTAAGAAACCAGAGGAGCCAACAACTCCTACTCCAAATCCAAAAGGTAACCCTACTCTACCTCAGACAGGAACAAACGATTCAAGCTACATGCCATATCTTGGTCTAGCAGCTTTAGTAGGAGTTTTAGGACTTGGTCAGTTGAAACGTAAAGAAGACGAAAGTAACTAAGCTCTAAAAGTTAAATAAAAAAGAGGAACTTTGTTTCCTCTTTTTTGTACCCCTAAATTAAAAACGCTTCCTATTGATTTTCACTCATAAAATCAACTAATTTATGTTAAAATGGTAGTAGAAAGTTGAGATTATGAGTTATTTTAAAAAATATAAATTTGATAAGTCACAGTTCAAGCTTGGTATGCGAACTTTCAAAACGGGGATTGCCGTATTTATAGTTCTCTTGATTTTTGGTTTTTTTGGCTGGAAGGGGCTTCAAATCGGAGCACTAACAGCGGTCTTCAGTTTACGAGAGAGCTTTGATAAGAGTGTCCATTTTGGAACTTCGCGTATCTTAGGAAATAGCATTGGCGGTTTTTACGCCCTTGTCTTTTTCCTCTTAAACACTTTATTTCATGGAGCCTTTTGGGTAACCTTACTAGTTGTTCCGATTTGCACCATGTTAACCATTATGACAAATGTCGCCATGAACAACAAGGCAGGAGTTATCGGTGGTGTGGCGGCTATGTTGATTATTACCCTATCAATACCAAGCGGAGAAACATTTTTGTACGTGTTTGCGCGCGTATTTGAAACATTTATGGGAGTTTTTGTCGCAATCCTTGTAAATTATGATATTGAGCAACTGAAACTCTTTTGGGAGAAAAAAAGAAAATAATGTTACATTTTATGACATTATTCGTTGACGTATGTCTTTTTTTAGACTATAATAGACAGGAAGAAGGAAATTGTAAATGAAGGAAAGAGAATTTCGCCGAAATATGGCTGTTTTTCCTATCGGCAGTGTTATGAAATTGACCGATCTCTCGGCGCGTCAGATTCGTTATTATGAAGATCAAGAGTTGATCAAACCTGATCGAAACGAAGGGAATCGTCGCATGTATTCTTTGAATGACATGGATCGTCTACTTGAAATCAAAGATTATATCTCTGAAGGTCATAATATTGCTGCGATTAAGAAAAAATATGCTGAACGCGAGGCGAAGTCCAAGAAAGCTGTGAGTCAGACGGAAGTGCGTCGTGCACTCCACAATGAACTCCTCCAGCAGGGGCGCTTTGCTTCAGTACGGTCACCCTTTGGTCGCGGTTAGGCAATCGCAAGTAGTCATATATTAAGGAGAAAACCCATGCCAATCACAGCTGCAGATATTCGTCGTGAAGTCAAGGAAAAAAATGTTACCTTTATCCGTCTCATGTTTTCAGATATTCTGGGAACCATGAAAAACGTCGAAATTCCTGCTACAGATGAACAGTTAGATAAGGTCTTGTCAAACAAAGCCATGTTTGATGGCTCTTCTATTGAAGGTTTTGTACGTATCAATGAATCAGATATGTACTTGTACCCAGACTTGGATACATGGACAGTCTTCCCATGGGGAGATGAAAATGGAAGTGTTGCAGGTTTGATCTGTGATGTCTATACAACAGAAGGCGAACCCTTTGCAGGTGACCCACGTGGTAATCTGAAGCGTGCACTTCGTCATATGGAAGAAGTAGGATTTAAATCTTTCAACCTTGGACCAGAACCAGAATTCTTCCTCTTTAAGCTGGATGAAAATGGCGATCCAACTCTTGAGGTAAATGACAAGGGTGGCTACTTCGACTTGGCGCCTACTGACCTTGCAGACAATACGCGTCGTGAGATTGTCAATGTCTTGACCAAAATGGGATTTGAAGTTGAAGCGAGTCACCACGAGGTTGCGGTTGGACAACACGAGATTGACTTTAAGTACGATGAAGTTCTCCGTGCCTGCGATAAGATTCAAATCTTTAAGCTTGTTGTTAAAACCATTGCTCGCAAACATGGCCTTTACGCAACCTTTATGGCTAAACCGAAATTTGGTATTGCTGGATCAGGTATGCACTGTAATATGTCCTTGTTTGATGCAGAAGGAAATAATGCCTTCTTTGATCCAAATGATCCAAAAGGAATGCAGTTGTCTGAAACGGCCTATCATTTCCTTGGTGGCTTGATCAAGCATGCTTACAACTATACTGCTATCATGAACCCAACAGTTAACTCATACAAACGTTTGGTTCCAGGTTATGAAGCACCTGTTTACATTGCTTGGGCTGGTCGTAACCGTTCGCCACTTGTGCGCGTGCCGGCTTCACGTGGTATGGGAACTCGTCTTGAGTTGCGTTCAGTGGACCCAATGGCAAACCCATACATCGCTATGGCGGTTCTTTTGGAAGTTGGTTTGCATGGTATTGAAAACAAAATCGAAGCACCAGCTCCTATCGAAGAAAATATCTACATCATGACAGCAGAAGAGCGTAAGGAAGCTGGGATTACCGACCTTCCATCAACTCTTCATAATGCTTTGAAAGCTTTGACTGAGGATGAAGTGGTCAAGGCAGCCCTAGGTGAACACATCTATACGAGCTTCCTTGAAGCCAAACGTATCGAGTGGGCTAGCTATGCAACCTTTGTTTCACAATGGGAAGTTGATAATTATCTTGATTTGTATTAATAGCAGAAAAGAGGTTGTCCGAATGGGCAATCTTTTTTATTTTTTGCAATGTTATAAAAGTATTTTGATGCAAATATTAGTATAGGTAATATAGGCAATTCATATTTCTTGGCTTGCTTACAATTATGCATCGGAAACGGGAATATTCTGACAAATCTCAGAAAACGAAATCAAGTTTATGGTTAGAAAAACTGTACAATGATGCTATTTAATGGCGATTTTCTACTTTTAAAAAAAATTTACTATCTGACAACGTATTGCTTGTATAAATGAATAGTAAATGATAAAATATCATTTGGAATGAATGAGTCGCAGTTTTTGTTTGATAGTATTAATATGTTATTTGCTAAAGACTTATTCGTTGTATTTTACTATTATAGGAAAGGAGATGTTATGCAAAAAGACAAGTGGTGGCTACCATTTTTAGCGGTGGGTGTCATCATAGGTTTAGCGGTGGGTTTGCTTTATTACACCAGACCCACTAAGGATGGAGATATAGGTTCATCGTCAGTTTCGCAATCAACTTCTAGTGATAAGAACAATACGGCTTTGAGTTTAAAAGGTCAACAACTTCCAGAATTTAAAATGACCTCTCAAGATGGAAAATTGATTGCTATCTCGGAACTGTATGATAAACCTATGTTAGTTGTCGAATGGGCTAGTTGGTGTCCGCATTGCCAGAAACAACTACCCATTGTTCAGCAGATGTATGAAAAGTATGGAGATCAAATTCATTTTGTTCTTCTGAATATGAACGAACCAGGAAAAGAAACAAAGGAAACTGCTGATCAGTATATCAAAGAAAAAGGATATACTTTCCCCTATTATTATGACGAAGATCAGTCCGCAGCCGATCTTTTACAGGTTCAAACCATACCAAGTATGTATCTTGTGACAAAACAGCAACAGGTAAAGAATGTATTAGTAAATCATACCACTGCTGAAAATTTCTCGACAGAGTTACAAGAATTGCTAAACTAACATACATTCATTTCGGGAAAAAGGAGGAAGAAGAAATCACAATAGGATTTCAGAGAAAATTATGAGAGATTTCATTAAAAAGGTCTCCATTCTGTTTACGATTCTGTTTCTCTCTGTGCCATTAGGATTAGCTAGTTTACGTTTCGGTCGTGGTGCGGCTGATGAAACTGAGGTAATTCGAGTAGGAGATAATACGGAAATTATCCAGAATGGATGTTATCGTAAGATAAAGAAATCGGAGAAGACGCAATGGACAGTTCCACGTAAACCAATTGACTTGGTTATCCTGCAGGATGCCAGTGGATCATTTAGAAAAACGATTCCTAGTGTTAAGAATGCTTTGAAGCGTTTGACAACATATGTGAGTCCAGAACAATACAATGAGAACGATCCTCATCTAGTTAAGACTGGCGACTCTCGGACAACTGACCGCGTTTTCGTAGCTTCTTACCAAGGTTTGGATCAGGTGCGTTACTTTAATAATAACGATTTCAGTGGCAATCCTACAGATACATTTACCGATCCGAATACAACTGGTAAACACTATACCTATGGGAATAGCGGTTTAACAAGCGATCAAAATGAAATTCATAAATTCATTGATAATATTGCAGTTGATGGTGGAACTCCAACTGTTCCAGCCATTCAAGATACGATCGCTCAGTACAACAGTGTCAAAGGGAATATGGAAAACGGTCGTAAGACAGTCTTCCTCCTGGTAACGGATGGAGTAGCCAATGGTTACCGTCTGCCAGGGTCTAACACAGTTGTAATGGATAAGAGCTATACAAGAACGTGGGATATCCATAGTGCTTGGGGAGTAGATAGCTATCCAGAAGCAGCTCAAGATATTACTGGTCGTGCCAATGAGTTGAGAGATGCAGGTAACCAGCTGAAAGCAGCGGTTGGTTCAGAAGGTTCTGTGGTTGTAGGTTTCTGGGAACGTGTTGATAATTTCACTGAACCATATTATCAATATGGTCCAGCTTATCTAAATGGTTTCGGTAACACTATTAATATTGGGGACAACCGTTCAGTGCAAGCCATCTTCCACGACGCACTTCAATCGATGGCTTCACCAGATAAGGTTGTGAACGGAAAGAACGTTTCCTTCTATGTTAATGAACAGAATAACATTGATGTGTTCTCACAAAAGATTTTAGAATCTGTAGCTGCAGCGTTGATCAAGGAAGACATCAAGGGTGAGTTCACTGTTACACCTGGGTATAAGGTGGATGCTGTTCGAATCAATGGCAAGACTGTTGTTGAAAAAGTCACAGATCCATCAAAACAAATTCGTGGTAAGATTGTTCAAGAAGGAGACAAGGTTACAATCTCTGTTCCAGAGAGTGTCTTTAATCCAGGAAACAACAAGTTTGACTATGATTTGAGTAAGGAAGCACATGCTGAACAAGTTGATGAGGATGATGAGCAAGACCCTCCTGCAGACTACAAACCAGTTAAGGAGACAGTTCCAGTTCCTGAGTTGACTGGTAAATTTAAAGTTGGTGATTTTGCGACTGAAACAATCGGTGGTTCGAAAGAAACTGTAGAAGTTCAAAAACTTGAATACTGTTACCCAAGTGCCACCAAGAAAATTGCAGACCAAGATCAAAGCAATGATACTGGTACTATTGAAGATCCGCTTCAATTAAGCAAAAAACCATCCTATGCAGCGAACTTGTCTGCCAAAGATGAAACATTTACTTATACAGTAGATTACAACTTCAACAACGCTCCATATGAGTTCAAGAAAAATGTTATGCTGACTGACCCTCTTGACTATCGTTTAGAAGTTGTAGGTCATCATGCTTCTGGACCACAAGGTCAAATCTTGACTCGTGTAGTGAAACAAAATGACGATCTCGGAAACGAACGTGATGTTGTTGTTGCTGATGTACCAAGTGTGAATGGTTATGAATACTTAGTGCTTCAAAAAGCTAAAATGACCATTACCGTTCGCTTGAAGGAGCAATATCGCAATAATCAAGCGAGCAAAGAATTTATGGCCCTTCTTCAGGATAATGATGGCTTCGGTTTGCTGAATCAGGGTAATATCATGTGGAATGGTGAGGATAATAATCCTGATCCAAGTAAACATGCTAAAACAGCTGACAAACCAAGTACAATTCGTCGCTCAAACCCAGTCTATGTGAAACCACCAGTTGATACCGAAATTACGAAGAAGGTTAATGACAAAGAACATGAGGATTTGAAGGCAGAAGAGGAACTCTTTGAGTACAAGGTGACTGCTCCATGGCCAGGTATTGCGGACAACTTTACGCTGACAGATACAGTTGTTTCAGAGTTGGAAGTTCAGGCAGATAGCTTGAATATAAAACTTGGTGAAAAAGATAATACTGAGTTGAAAACTGCTACAAAAGTTGAAGGTCAGACTGTTTCACTGACTCTTGATAAAACTCAACTTGAAAAAATCTCACGTAAGGTAACGCGTCGTAAAACTAAAGATGTTCAATACCTTGAATTGACCTTCAAGGCTAAGATTCGTCCGGGTGCTGACCTTTCTAAATATAAGGAAGATGGTCAAATTAAAGTACCTAACACGGCAGATGTTGCCTTGAATGATATCAAGAAAACATCGAATAAAGTAACGGTTACACCACCAAAACCACAAGAACCTTCTATTGATAAGAAGATTAATGAGAACTTGGATAGCTTCCAAACGTTTGATGGGCAACCATACAACTACAACATTACAACAGCAGTACCAAGTGATGTTGCTAATTACAAGAAATTTGTGATTCGTGATACACTGGATGCTAATTTGGAACTTGCAGGAGACGTAAGTATTAAAGGTTCCGCAGCGGCCCTCTTTGATATCCACACCAATGGCCAAGAGATTACGGCAACGGTGAAGGATGGTCAGTTTGGTGAACTTGCAAAATACTCAACTGTTGAATTAGTCATTCCTGCAAAAGTTAAAAATGGTGTGACAGGTACAACCATTGAAAACAAGGCTTCTATTTCCTTTACAAATGAGAATAATGTAGAGAAAGAAGTTGAATCGAAACCTGTAACCGTAACGCCACCTCCTGTAACGAAGAAGATCAATGAAACTCTTGATCACTTAGATATCGCGACAGGTCAAGCGTATAACTACAACATTAAGACAAAACTTCCAACCGATATTACAGATTACAAGAAATTTGTGATTACAGATACACTTGAAGGAGATTTGTCAGTTATCAATGAAACTTCAAGCAAACCGGTTATCAAAGGAGCGGCTGCCGCCTTCTTCGATGTAACAGTTGAGGGTCAAACCGTGACTGCAACGATGAAGGACTTTGCGAAGGCTACAGACCTTGCTGGTCAAGAAGTGGAATTGATTATTCCGGCTAAGATCAATGATGGAGTGACTCGTATCAACATTCCAAATACTGCGAAGTTTAGTTTCACAGATAAGAATGATCACAGCGGAGAAAAAGAAACCAAACCGGTAACGGTAACGCCTCCATCAGAACCAGGCGTTGATAAGAAAATCAACGAAACATTGACAGAGGCAACCATCGGTGCAGAAACGGACTTCACGTATAATATCAAAGCAAAATTGCCAAATGATATTACAACATACAAGTCCTTCGTTGTAACGGATACCTTGGATGAGAACTTGACTCCAGGTCAAGCTGAAATCAAGGGAGCTGCAGCGAAATTCTTCGATGTAACAGTTCAAGGTCAAACCGTGACTGCAACGATGAAAGATTTTGCGAATGCGGGTGACTACGGTAACCAAGAAGTAGAGCTCGTGATTCATGCCAAAGTGAAGAAAGACTCAAAAGTTCCATCTATTGAGAACAAAGCTAAGATTACTTATACCAACAAGAATGACCAACAAGGTGAGAAAGAAACCAAACCGGTTACTGTCACTCCACCGCCAATCACTAAGAAGGTGAATGGTCAGGAACATGCAGATCTTGGTAAGTTATCAGAAGTCTTCACGTATACGATTGACTCAACGGTTCCACATGTGGCAGATAGCTTCACCATTTCAGATGATATCGTCAAAGAATTGGCATTTGAAGGGGAAGCAACGGTCACTGTTGACGGTCAAGCTGTTCAAGATTTGACTGTGAAAACAGAAGGTCAAACCTTGACAGTCACATTTGGAAAAGATCAAGTGAAACAATATGCTGGTAAAGCAGTCCAAGTTTCATTCAATGCCAAGATTAAAGACGGCATCACTTTCGATGCTCTCTTGACTGCTTATCCAAATGAAGCAAAAGACAAGCCAGTAGTACCAAATACTGCTAGCTACATCATTAATGACAATCCTGATTCTAAGAAAGAATCAAAACCAGTCACTGTCACTCCACCGCCAACAACAACTCCAGAGCTTAAGAAGGAAGTAAACGGAGCAGAACGTTACGATCTTGCAAAACGTAATGAAGAATTTACTTATACTTTGAAGACAACAATGCCTGCCAATGCAACTGTGTTTGAGATGACAGACGAGTTGAAAGAAGTTCTAGAATTTGTTGGTGAGAATGCTTCAGCTACTGTTAAACTTGATGGTGAGGATGCAGGATCTAAGGCGACAGTGACACTTTCTGGTCAAGTCATCAAAGTTGCCTTTACAGAAGCTTCTGTCAAAGCAGATGCCGGTAAGTCAATTGAAGTGAATTTCAAGGCTAAGATTAGAGATAATGCCAACTTGTCAGCTTATGTGAATAAAGATGGTAAGACAGAGATTCCGAATAAGGCTTCTTATGATATTGATCATAATCCAAAATATCACAAGGACTCTAACGAAGTCCCAGTAACG
>NZ_KV821995.1:0-611 GCF_001815805.1 Streptococcus sp. HMSC072D05 | reverse complement strand
ACAAAAGAAAACCACCTGAAATAAATTCAGGTGATTTGTGTAATTATGGAAAATCACTATATTGACTCTCTGCGATTTCAACCATTTTTCTACGATTGTGGCGTTCTTGGGAATTTTTCCCGCCTTGGATATATCGTTCTCTACGTTCTGCTCGTGACTCAGGAGCTTTAATATAGATACCTCCATCAATTGCCGCAGCTAAAGCGGCTTCTGTTGCCGCAAAAGCATCCGCTACACTATCTAAATACTGATCAAGCGAATCAACCGTTGTTACTAAGCTCTCCATTGTTGCTTTGGTTCGCTTAACACAGTCTTCAAAATTACCTGTCACTGGCGCATCAATCAGCGAGCGAATGTCATCTGGTATTTCATTAGTAGATGCGTTGATACTCGCTTTTATACTCTTTATTCTCTCAGGATCAATTCGTTTCATTTATATTCCCTTCTGATCGTTGTTTTTGAACCCAGGCTTGATATTCTGCATAAGTCGTGAGTGGGGTATCAGAAATCTGACCCTTAGTATCTATACCATAAATCGTCAGTTTCTCTTCTCCCTTAGGAGCCATCCAGTGTAACACTTTGTCAAACCATTCCTCTGGGGTCACGTATTC
>NZ_KV821994.1:258323-259029 GCF_001815805.1 Streptococcus sp. HMSC072D05 | reverse complement strand
GAAAGTGATGTCCGTTACTTTGAGGTAACCGGTTGGAGCGGCTTCCTCATGGAAAGTATAAGTACCTGGTGCTAAGCTCAATTCTTTAGACTTACCAGCTTCAGATGTCCAGCTTTCTACGGCTGTGCCTTCTGCCTTATCACCCTTGTAGATCTTGATTTGTGCTCCTGCAATTTCTGTACCACCAAGGTTAACCTTACTAAAGGTAATCTTACGTGGACTATCGTCATCTTTATCAGTGACTTTGATTGTTGAACCATCGGTTACGACTGTATTGTCCTCGCCTTTAGCATCCTTAGTACCAACATTCGTCACTTTAACTGTTCCATCATAGTTAACTTGGAAAGTGATATCCGTTACTTTGAGGTATCCAGTTGGGGCTGCTTCCTCATGGAAGGTGTAAGTACCTGGTGCCAAGCTCAATTCTTTAGACTTACCAGCTTCTGAAGTCCAGCTTTCTACAGCTGTGCCTTCTGCCTTATCGCCTTTGAAGATCTTGATTTGTGCTCCTGCGATTTCAACCCCACCAAGACTAATTTTACTGAACGTGATTTTACGAGCTACATCGTCATCTTTATCAGTAACTGTCAGAGTTGAATTCTGGGCTACAACACGATTGTCTTCGCCTTTAGAATCTTTTTCACCTACTTTTGTCACTTCAACAGTACCGTTAGGTTTAACTTGGAAAGTGATATCCGTTACTTTG
>NZ_KV821994.1:243077-258223 GCF_001815805.1 Streptococcus sp. HMSC072D05 | reverse complement strand
TTGGAAAGTGATATCCGTTACTTTGAGGTAACCAGTTGGGGCTGCTTCCTCATGGAAAGTGTAGATGCCTGGTTCAAGATTCAATTGCTTAGGTTGGTCAGTTGAAGTCCAGCTTTCTATGGCTGTACCTTCAGCTTTTTCGCCCTTGTAGATCTTAATCTGTGCACCAGCGATTTCATTTCCTCCAAGGTTTACCTTACTAAAGGTAATAGCCTTTGGAGTTGTATCCTCTTTGTCAGTGATTGACAAAACAGAACCAGTTGTTACGACAGTATCTGTTGTACCTTTTTTGACAATTGTAATAGAACCATCAGCATTGACCGTGAAGGTAACATCATCAACATACTGATACCCATCTGGAGCATAGGACTCTGTTAGAGTATAGGTACCAGGAGCTAATTTAATCACTTTAGAAGTATTAGCTTCTGTTGTCCAGTCTGCTACAGGTGGAGCTTCTGGTCTTACACGATCTCCGCTGTAGATTTTAAGTTCGGCACCTGGGATTTCTTTCCCATTTGGATCCACCTTTTTGAAAGTAATTTCTTTTTCAGTTGGAGTCTTCGGAGGTGTCTTCTTATTTTCAATTCGACGTTCTACAGATTTGTCTGAGCCAAACTCATCTGGAGAAATTTTAATATCTTCAGTTAATTTGTCATAGCCAAGAGGAGCAGTTACTTCACGAATTGTATAGTTGTCTCGCAACAATTTGCCTACACTAGCGTTACCATCAGAATCTGTTGTCAATCGTCCAACAACAGCTTGGTTACGATCACGAATTACTTCAAAAACTGCACCTTGCAAAGGTTGGCCTGCTTCGTCTACCTTATGAATTTTAATGGTGAAAACATATCCTTCCGCAACACCACCTGCAATCTGGTAGGTACGTGTGCTTGTTGATTGTTCATTCTCACTACCATTGTAGCTCATGTTGGCTACGTTCGTGATTTCCTCACCATCAACTAGATCATAATTCGCTTTAGCTCGATACTCGATCATATAACCAAAACCATTAGTATCTCCTAAAGGAAGGGTGAAACCATCACCATTCGCATTTACCACTAGTTGGTTTTTAAAGGTTTCGGTCATATCCTGAGCATTAGTCCATTTCCAGTCTCCGTTATTCCAACTCCAATCTACTTTGTAAATACGAAAAGTATCTGGTAGGAAGGTCATATTTGGAGAAGAGAAAGCATCTTTGATAGTGACATCACTGTAGTTCGCCATATTGCGGTTTACAGTAATGTTATAACGGATTACATTTTTCTCGTCATCCTTGTATTGGAAGGAACTCTTTTCAATTTTAGAGTCGTATTTCCCTGGAGGGCCGTTGTAACGGATTTTCCCTGCAAATAGAACTCTATGTCCTACAGTAATATTGACATCAATGTCTTTTTCTTCTGAAACAACATCATGGTCAACTCGAACATAGACAAAGAATTTCCCCCTAACGCCAGAATTATTCTCAACAAACTTTGTGTAAGTTAGAGTAATCGTTTTGCTAGCTGCATCTAAACGACCAGTAGCTACAAGATTGTTAGAAGCATCTCGTAATTCAATGTCTGAAGAGTTTGAAAATGTAATCTCTGATGGCAATTGAAGTGTTGTTGTATCACCTTCATGCACCGTATTATCTGGCAAAACAAAATCTGCAGTAAGACGGAATTCTTGCCAAATATCCAACCCTTGCGTTAAAGCTTCACCAGATCTGTTTTCAACACCAACACTAGTGATCACATCATTATACTCTGTCGCATGTACTTGCGTCAGAGGGGCAAATGATTGGAGAATAACTCCCAAACAAAGAATAAGGATCTGAATCCAAGATCTTATTTTCTTGTTCATTTAATCTTCCTTTCTTATAATATTCAGTTGTAAATGTACAATGTAATAGTAAACTAAATGATTGTCCCCAACTAATCACCATTCTCCTTTTTCAAGCGAAAATTATTAGCCACATTACATCCACATTTTATCATACTATGAAGAAAAAGGCTAGAACTATCAAGCAAATTTTTATAAAAAATATCCAATTTTTTCTTACCGATTGAAATCGACTTTTTCACATCCGTATATTAACCGCTTTGTGTCTTTTCTTCTCCTATCATCGAAACAAAATCTGGTATATTTTACCGCCATTTTTTAAAAAATAAGTTCACCTCGTTTTGGATACCAGATAGTGTTTTTATCATTTTGGTTATCTGATTTCATAAACGTTAAATTGCTCTTTAGAGAATACTTCTACCCATTAAAAAGACCAGGTTTCCCTGGTCTTTCTGAGATACAATTAGAAGAAATACTGATTCATTCTAGTCTTCTTTTTTACCTTTAGTGGCCACTAGACCTGCACTCAAGCCAAGAAGAGCTAGGCCTGCTGCTAGAGCTGCTTGACTTTCTGCACTTCCTGTATTTGGCAACTGCTCTTTTTGAGCTTGATTAGCTTTACTTGAAGCAATTTCTTTTGTATCTGCTTTTTCTGATACTTGTGGTTTTGTTGCTTCTTGAGGTACTGGTTTGGTCGTTTCACCAGCTGTACCGACTTCTACGATGCGATCCTGAGCTATAACTTTATCATAGCTTTCTTTTTCAGTTCGCTTACCATTTTCAACTTCGATTAAGTGAACACGGATACCTTTTTGACCTTCTTGGAGAACACGAGTTTGACCCGCTGGAAGCTTATCATTCTTTTGTTCCTGAACCTTGAAATCAATTGTTTCTTCTTCGATTACAAGTTCTGGTCTGTTAAGGACTAGGTTCTTCACTTCATCTTCTGGAAGAGAAGTTCCTGGTTTTGTTCCAACTTCTACTATACGATCTTGAGCAGCGACTTTATCGTAAGTTTCTTTAAGATGACGTTTTCCATTTTCCACTTCAATCAAGTGAAGACGAATACCTTTTTGACCTTGTTGTAGGACACGAGTTTCTCCTAGGTACAACTTATCAGACTTACGCTCCTGAACCTTGAAGTCAATGGTTTCTTCTTCGACTATAAGTGCGGGTCTGTCGAGGACAAGGTTCTTCACTTCGTCTTCTGGAAGAGAGGTTCCTGGTTTTGTTCCGACCAAGACGATGCGGTCTGTCGGAGCTTCTACCACTTCGCGAAGTTTTTCTTCCTTACTTCCACTAGGATTAACCGCTGTGAAGATTCGTTCCTTACCAACTTTTCCTTCTTGTTCTACACGAGTTTCACCTAGATACAGTCTTGAATCCTTTTTCTCAACTGTCTTGTAAGCCAAATCTTTTTCAACAAATTCGAGTTTTGGAAGATCTTCTTGTACAGCAGCAACAGTCTTCTCAGAAACTGGTTTTTCCTTAGTCAACTGGATACGGTATTTCTTGACTTGTTTTCCACTTTCTGAAACAAGGCGAACAAGTACTGGAAGGCTATCGTCTCCGCTATCTACAACTGTTGAAGCTACTTGATTACTTTCTTGGACTGAGACTTTTGGACGTTGACCTTTATAGGTGATTTGGTAGTCTTGACGATCTTCAGCGAAGTCAGGAAGCTCTTTTCCATCTACAAGAATTTTTGATTGGGTACTTTCTTGAGGCAATTCACTCGGTGCAAGGAAGGTCATCTCAATCATCGCAACACCGCTCTTGTCAGCTTTACGCTCCATACGCCATCTCATGGCTTTGGCTTTGACAGCTTTAAATGTTACGTTGATTTCATCACCAGCTGCGATGTCTTTATCCGCACGATAAGACACAGTTTCCCAATTTTCTGGATTGTTGAATGGATGGGCTGCATCGTAGGCTTGGTAGTTTGAATAGTAGGTAGGCACTTCAAACTCTGGACCGACATAGCGTTCTAAAACGAGTTTAGATGGTGCATCCGTACCACTATCTGCAAAGAAGTGAAGTTGGGCTTGAGCAACAGTCCGTTCGACAATCTTACCATTTTCACGGAAGATTACACCTGCTGATACTTCTGGATTAGAAGATGGTGTTGGAGACCAGTTTGTCCAACGACGATTTTCTGAATGATTTCCGTCATTGAGATAGTCCACACGGTCATGGGAGTTTCTATCAATGTCGTTAGTGGCTGAAGCAAAGGCGCGGTTACTATTTTCATCATACTCTGGGTTATTTGAAAGAGCTTCACCAAGTTTGTCTGTCACTCGTACAGTGAACTCAGCAACAAGATCACTACCAAGAACACGGCCTCTTACAGTAAATTGACCTGCTTTTGTCAGATTTTCTGCTGGAACTTCTTCCCATTCAACTGCCAAGTCTTTTGTTTCGTAACCGTCTTTACCTGTGAAGTAAACAGGAACCTTAGTTGGCAATTCAAGCGGTTGCCCTACTTGTAGCAAGCGAGCTTGTTTGACCGCGGCAACTGGTTTACGAGAGAGCAAGTCTTTATTGCTTGTAAAGTGTAGACGGTATTCTCCTAGGATGTCGCCATTTTCAGCTTTCGCGATAACACGAACTGGCTCACCTTCACGAACACTTGGAACGACGGTAGCGAGACCATTGTTGCTAACACTTGCTGTTACTGCAGGAACTTTTCCATCTACAGACTCAAGATAGTAGTCTGTCAAATCTGGGTTAAAGTTTGCTAAGTCTTTACCGTCAACTTGGATTCTCGTTTGTCCTTGTTTAGCTGCCGCAACTTGTTTCGCAAAAATTTGTACTTCTGTGATAGACGTTCCCTTCTTGCTATCAAGTCGAACCATACGAATGCGAACCGCATAGGTCTCAACTTTATCAAAGCTGAAATGATTCATTTCTCCAGCTTTTAATTGAGCTGGTGCTTTGAGATTGCTTACCTCTTTCCAGTTTGCAGGATCATTAAAGGCATGGTTTTCCTCACCTACAAAGCTAGGGTTTTTAGGGGCTGTTGGAACGGTCTTACCGACATAATATTCAATCACATAAGACTTCGGTACACCAACTCCGTGGTCTTCGTGGAATCCGACACTTAGATTATCAACTGAACGTTTGCTCAAAATACCTGAGTCTCCGAATAGGACACCAACTGAAGCTTCTGGATTAGTACGGTTCCAGTTTGTCCAACGGTTAGCTGGGCGGTCATTAAAGGAAATCAATTTATCGTTGACGTTTGAAACAGGATCAGTTGGATTTGAGTCTGAAGCAAAGGCAAGTGGCAATTCTGAACCGGTCCATTGGTCAGAAATATTTGCTCCCTTCTCAGTTTGAGCAGATACGCGAACATGAAGTTTAGTTGTTAATTGCGTACCTTCTAGGCGACCATTAACTGTAAAGACACCTTCCTTGGCGTATTGGTCTGGACGAATCGCGTCCCAAGTAACCTTAGCTGATGAAACGTGGCCATTTGAATCGTAGGTACGAACACTTTCTGGTAATTGTGGCGCTTCTGCAATTGGTGTTGTCACACTAACTTCTTCAACCGAAACAATACCTTCTACAGAGACTTTAGCACGCGCTTCAAGGTCAATTCCTTCAACTTTACCTAGTACTTCAAATGTTTGATAGGAGTCAAGTTTTTCTTTCGGAATAGCTTGCCAAGTGACTTTATGAGTTTTAGGGAAACCTTTGTCATACTCAACCGTTACTGTTGTTGGAAGAGTAGGTTCTTGATGCAAGTCTGTCACTACATTTACTGGACGGATAGATTGCGCAACCTTCTTCTCAGTATTGGCCTGGATCGTGAGATCGATTTGACCTCTAGCCCCCTCATATTCTGCTTTCAGAGTGACTGCTCCTGGCTTATGTAACTCAAGCATTCCTTTACGAACCGCGACTTCCCCTTCACCACTTGTAGAGAAGGTTACTTTATCAGCTGGTAAAACTGCTTGTGTTCCGTCTTGATAGTGAGCGAGTACAGACAATTTCACTGTTTGGTCTTCTTTAAGACCGTCAGCTTGCTCTACTTGTAGGCTCAAGTGGTCAATTTTCGGTGCTTCTTCAAGGAATTGAATTGCATAGGTTTGAAGAGGTCCACCATCTTTTGGTTGAACATAGATGTTTGCACGCATGCCGTTTGCTGCACTTGCTTGGACTACAGTAACATCCGCATTTTCAGCACTTGCTACAACTTCTGGCAAGGATGCACCGTAAGCAAGAGTTCGATATTGCATTGGATTTTGAGTAGTAAGACCAGTGACAGATTCGCCACCAACCGTTACAGTTGGTACTGCAGGTGCCACAGGATTACCTTCTTCTACTACAAGGGTAGCGTGAATAGTCTCACCACCCAGTTGACCAGTCATTTGAATACGTGATCCTGCAACTGACAGTTTAGCTTTATCTGCTTCCGAAATCTCCCACTTATCAACTTCGTATTCTTGTACGCTTCCATCCGTAACAGCAATAGAAACGTATTTATCAACAGCGCTCAAGTCTGTTCCTGGAGCAACACGCTTAACAGTTGGAAGCTCATTTGCGATTGCTAGAATTTCGACACGGGCCTCAACTTCGCGTCCGTCTGCCATACCTTTAACAGTCACAACTCCTGCTTGGCTCACATCAACTGAAGACCAAGTGACTGGACGTTTTTCACGACTGCCATCACTGTAGATAAAACCGACTGTCTTCGGCATTTTTGGCTCTTTCTCAATAACAGTACGTACTTTTGGTACTTCTGTACCTAAAACAGTTTTTTCTTGTCCTTCTTTCTTACCTGTAAAGACAGTGACTTGGTCCGATTTCAAGAGATCAGAGTGGGCAGTAAGGGTGAATTTACCTGCTTGCTCAGTTGATTTAACAATGGCAACCCCTTTACCGTTAAAGGCTCTGCGGATCCAAGAACCATCAGGTTGTGCCTTGTAGCGTTCACGGCTGGCTTGTTCCCCATTATCAACACCAACCAGTTGACCTTGTCCATGCAATTGGAAACGAACCAAATTATTGGCAGTTGGTACCACATTTCCTTGGCTGTCTACGATTTCATAGTAGATGTAAGTCAAGTCTTTTCCATCTGCAGCGATTGCGTGTTCTTCCTTGATGAGACGAACACCTGCAGGTTGACCTGCAGTGGTAATCTTGTCACGTGCAATTTCTTTACCAGCTTCATCACGAGCTACTGCTTCTAAGGTACCTGGTTGGTAAGCAACCTTCCACTCAAGATAGAGTTCCTTAGCATTGGCACCTTCTTGGTAGGTACGACCATCACTAGTTTGTTTTTTGTTGAACTTTTTAACACCGAGAGATTGACCGTTCAAGAACAATTCAACACTTGCAGCATTAGAGTAAGCGCGAACTGGAATCTTTCCTTGTGCATCTTCTACTTTAGAGGCCAAGTCTCTATTCTCCCAGTTCCAGTGAGGAAGAAGGTGAACCATTGGTTTCTTCTTGACAGAAACCCATTGGCTTTGGTAGAGGTAGAAGTCATGTTTTGGAATACCCGCTGTATCTACGATACCAAAGTAAGAGCTCTTAACGGGAGTTTGGTTTTGGTTGTGCCATGGTGTAGGTTCACCGATATAGTCCGTACCTGTCCAGATAAACTGTCCAGCATAGCCAGCGTTGTCACGATCAAACGTCCATGAATCTGTTGCCGTTTTACCCCAGCCAACTCGGTCATTACCATAGTCAGACTGTTCGTAATGACGCTCAGGTCCGTTACTATGTTTCAATTCCTGTTCAGGGCGATAGTAACTTCCACGTGTACGGGTAGCTGAAGATGTTTCGGAACCGTAAATCAACCAGTTTGGATGTTTCGCACGAAGTTTCTTGTAGTTGTCTTCTGAATAGTTGAAACCAACTGCATCCAGTTCATTAGCAATTTTCTCATGATCACCGCTACCATCACCAAAGCGGAACTTATCTGCTCCCATGGTAACATAACGTGTAGTATCAACATCTTTAATCACTTTTACTAAGCGTTTAACCGTTGCAAGAGAGTGAGCATTACCATTGGCTTCACCGATTTCGTTTCCGATAGACCACATGAAGACAGCTGGGTTATTTTTATCTCTTTCGACCATGGTACGAAGATCGTAGTCAGACCATTTTTCACCTTTTCTAGCTTCTGGGTGAGTGGCATCTTTTTCAAAGAAACGTCCGTAGTCATATGGTTTCTTGCCACCATACCACGTATCAAAGGCCTCTTCCTGAACCAGCAAACCAAGTTCTGCTGCGATTTGCAAGGTCTGTGGACTTGCAGGGTTATGAGTTGTACGGATGGAGTTAACGCCCATCTCCTTCATTTGTTTGAGACGACGGTATTCTGCTTTATAATTTTCTTCTGCTCCAAGCGCTCCGTGGTCATGGTGCAAGGAAACACCATGGAATTTAATTCGTTCACCATTCAAAGAGAAACCTTCATTTGGAGTCCAGTGATAGTAACGGTAACCAAACAAATCTTTCTTAGCATCAACCAATTGACCGTCACGGTAAACACGCGTAACCAGTTCATACAAGGCAGGTTTGTCATTTAAAACGGTCCAGAGTTTTGGTTGTTCAACTTCTAAAATCGCATCAAGACTTGTTGACTCATGTGCTTTCAAGGTGCGGCTCGCTGTACGAACCAAACCTGTTACAGCCTGACCACCACGTTCAACGATTTGATACTCTGCCACCAATTCATGGTCTTTATCATCTGTATTGACGATTTTGCTGGCTACATGAGTTTCAACCTTGCCATGTTGCTGTTCTTCAAGTTTTGGTGTTAAGATGGTTGTCCCATTCTTCTCAACATGAACTTTATCTGTCATTTGCAAGGTCACATCACGGTAGATACCGCTACCAGAGTACCAGCGGCTACTTGGTTGTTTGTTAACCGCATGGACAGCAATCACATTCTCACGACCATCTTTGTGGAGGTATTTAGTAATATCGTAAGAGAACTGGTTATAACCATTTGGATAATGTCCCACTAACTGGCCATTGACATAGACTTGAGAGTCCATGTAGACCCCATCAAAGGTCAAACGAACATTCTTCTTGAGATCTTTTTCATCAAGTTTAAAGGTCTTACGATACCAAGCTTCACCACCATTGAGCTGTCCACCTTCGTTTTGGGCAGGTGATTGATGGTCAAAATCGTTAAAGATACTCCAGTCGTGTGGGAGATCCAATTTTTGCCATGACGAAACATCTGCATCTGGTTTCACAGCTTCTTTGGAGTTTGCATTGAGTTTAAAGTGCCAATTTTGATTAAAATTCACTTTTCTATCTTCAATCATTTGATTCACTTCTTCATTTGTCGCAGCTTTCAACTCTTCCTTGACAGGCTTTTCTTGACTTGAAGCTTGAGATTCTACCTTTGGAGCTGTTTCTTCAGGTTTTAGAGATGCTTTCTCCTCTTTTGGAGCTACAGGTTCCTCTTCTTTCACCTCTGGTTTGCTTGCTTCAATTGGAGCAGCTTGACTTTGGTCGACACTTGCAGCATCCTTGTGCTCTGCTACAGCTTGATTTTCTTTTTCCTCCACTGCCGGACTTTCCTCTTTTGCTTGTTCAACAGTGTGAGTAATTGGAGTTTCATCCGCGAAAACTGGTGATTCTCCAATGACACTTCCTCCAAATAGAACCGCACAGGTTCCAATCATGACAGAGCAAGCGCCTACGGCAAACTTACGAATGCTGTAGACTCTTTTACGATTCCAATGGCCTTTTTCCATAAAATCCTCCTTTAGTAACCGCTTCCATTTATTTGTAAGCGTATTACTTTTTCATAGCCTTTTACCCTTATTTTATAAAATAATATAGGAAATTTCAATACCCTAAACACAAAAATCATATTTTTGATTGTTTTTTCTAAAATTTGTAGAAGATTCGAAAAAAGTGAATGTAGATTTAGAACAAAAACAAACAAATTTTTGACACTCAGTTCAATATTATAAAAAAAGTTCCTTTTGTAAGGAACTCCTTTTACTTATAATTAAAGATCCCCCCTGCCAACTTATCAGCTAGCTTGGGAAAGAGGGTATAAAACTTATGGGCTAGATTCAACAAAACTGGGAGATTGAGTTCCCGTTTGTTTTTTCCTATGATTTTGACAATCTTTCTAGCGACTACATCTGGTTCTAAGAGAAAGCGGTCAACCGACTTGAGGTAGCTCCCATCTGGGTCTGCCTGGTCAAAAAAGGCAGTACGAATCGGTCCTGGATTAACCGTCGTTACATAGACACCATAGGGCATCAGTTCGAGACGCAGAGCGTTTGAAAATCCAATAGCCGCAAACTTGGTCGCTGAGTAGAGACTGGACTTACTAGTCGCTATCAAACCTGCCATGCTGACGATATTGATGATGTGGCCTTTTCGGCTTTCCTTCATGCGAGCTCCAAGACGACGAGACAGATTCATCAGAGCAAAGGTATTGACCTCAAACATCTGGTGAATGTCTTGATCAGAGATCTTGTCGAAATCTTCAAAAATTCCATAGCCAGCATTGTTAATCAAGACATCAATCTTGCCATAACGGAGATAGAGGTCAGCTACCAGAGCTTCTAGGGCTGAGTCATCAGTAATATCGATTTCAATCCATTCTACATGAGGATGCTTTGCATATAGTTGGGCTAGTTTTTCCTTGTTTCTACCTAGTAAGATGAGTTGGTCATTTGGCAAGAGTTTGACCATTTCTTGGGCTAAGCCACCGCTTGCCCCAGTGATGATGATGGTACGCATCTCTATTCCTTTCAAAGTTTTGATCAATTTAATGAAATCTTTTTCCAGCTAAATAATGAGCATAGGCTTGATCAATGACAGGAGCAAACAGATGATAATCCTCCCAGCTACCTAAAAATTCTAAAGGCAAGTCATATAAGTCATTGACTACAAATTCGGAATAATCATCCATATACTGATGTTCATAATAGTCATTTACAAAAGCCTGAAAATCCTTTGTAATATCCATTGTTCCCAGTTTACCATCGCACCAGTCTAAAAGATAATCAACACCCAAAGTTTGCTCGTTTTTTAAACTTTGGAATACCGTTTCTTCATCAGGAAACATCAATTCTTTTGCATCATGCAGGATGAGCCAAGTAACGAAAAAACCGATATGATTCGCAGCCCAACGATAAATCTCCCGATAATCTTTTTGAGTTAACTCTTCTTTTTGTAATGAATAGCTGTGCAAGTAGTTGGTTAAGGCATTCTCAAAATACCAATCCGCTTTATCCAATAAACGATTTTCAACAGTCATCTTAATTCCCTCTCAACGAACTGTAACATTATAACTCAACCTCTTCCAAGTCTTTGACGACATGGACATTCTCAAAAATACTAGCTGCATCTTTCTTAAGCTGACTAATATCCTTTGATAGGAAGCGGGCACTGATATGGTTGAGCAAGAGGCGCTTAGCACTGGCTTCTGCTGCTACTTGTGCTGCCTGCATATTGGTTGAGTGACCGTGATTGCGAGCAATTTTTTCATCTCCCTTGCCATAAGTCGACTCATGGACAAGGACATCGGCATTGACAGCTAAACGCACACTAGCATTGGTTTTACGGGTGTCACCCAGAATGGTGATAATCTTACCTGGACGGGGAGCTGAGATATAGTCTGCTGCCTTGATTTCAGTTCCATCTTCGAGAACAACGTCCTGGCCGTTTTTGATCTTTCCAAAAAGCGGACCAAATGGAACACCAGCAGCCTTAAGTTTTTCAGCATCCAAGGTCCCTTCTAGATCCTTTTGCATGACACGATAACCAACGCAGAAAATAGTGTGGTCCAGCTCCTCTGCATACACAGTGAATTTATCGGTCTCAAAGATTTTCCCTAGAGAATCTTGGTCAAACTCATGAAAATGAATGCGGTAAGGCAGACGAGAGCCTGACACACGAAGGCTGGTTAAGACAAATGACTTGATTCCTTGCGGTCCATAGATGTCCAAATCTGTCTGCTCTTCATTGGCCTGAAAAGCACGGCTAGAGAGAAATCCTGGCAATCCAAAGATGTGGTCTCCATGCAGGTGGGTGATAAAGATTTTGCTGACCTTCCGTGGTCGAATCGTGGTTTCCAGAATGCGATTTTGCGTTCCTTCTCCACAGTCAAAGAGCCAAACTTCGTTAATCTCATCCAAGAGTTTCAGGGCGAGACTTGAAACGTTGCGGGCTTTAGAGGGCTGACCGGCCCCTGTTCCTAAAAATTGAATATCCATTCGATACTTTCTAATTAATCAATATATAACATAGCTGTGCGATTTTCCGATCGGAAATAGCGACTGCCAGAAAAAGCAACAGCTTCTTGCAGTAAATCCTCTTGGCTGTAGCCTTTGAGACGCTTGCGACCATCTGCTAAACTTTCTAAATCAGTCAAAGCTGTGAGATTCTTCACACTAACAACTTCTTCATCTCCGACAGGCTTCATGTAAATCTTTCCAGACTCCTCAAAGACTAGTTGATGGGGGAAAATTTGCGCAATCTCAAAAAGTAAGTCATCCGAGATTTCCTCTTCATTTTCAGAGAAAATTCGCCCCAAGCCCTCACTCTCATAGCAAAATCCAAAAGATTTGCCAGATAAATTAAGACGAATAAAAGGCTTATTTTCAAAGGTGAAACTTGGATCAGCATTGTAGAGATTCAGTTCATGACTGACTTCTAAAAAATAATCCGTCGCAGCTTCAGGACTCTTTTTCTGGTAGAGTTCAGCAAAGTAGGCATTGACTACACTCGGAGGAGGTGTGATGAGAGCCAACTGCTCTTGCTCTGTTTTGCCAGCTAGAAGTTGATCCAGATAGACCTTATCCAAACTTGTATAACCCCCATACTTTAGAGCCAAGGTTTTAATATCAGTCATAAAATTCCTCTAACCTCCATTTGTTTTTCTCGGAAATGTAGCCTGTAATCACTTCTCCATCATCTTGGTAGTCACGATCTTCAAGAATCGCTACACTTTCCAAATCATGAATCTTGTAGGACTTAGAAAAAGGCACCCGTAGAGTAAAGGCTTCAAAAATCTCCTTGATTTTTTCTAAAAATAAAGCCTGCAACTGCTCACGACTATCCTCAGACTTGGCAGAAATGAGGGCATACGGCGTTTGAGTAGGCGTAAAATCCTCCACCAAATCCGCTTTATTGTAAAGAGTCAAGCGAGGAATATCCTCCATATCCAAGTCTTTCATGATAGACAGAACCGTTTTTTCATGCTCCTCGTGATAAGGATTGCTGGCATCGATGACATGAACCAAAAGATCCACATGCTTGCTTTCTTCCAAAGTTGACTTGAAACTGGACACCAATTCAGTTGGCAAATCCTGGATAAAACCAACCGTATCAGTCAAGGTAACCTGAAGATTGCCCCCAAGATGGATACTCTTTGTCGTCGCATCCAGGGTCGCAAACAGCTCGTCTGCTTCGTACTGGGTCTTACTGGTTAAGCTGTTCATGATAGTTGATTTCCCAGCATTGGTGTAGCCAATCAAGCCAATCTTAAAGGTGCTTGACTCCAAGCGTTTTTCTCTGACTGTCGCCCGATTTTTCTCTACCACCTTGAGCTGGCGTTCGATATCTGTGATTTGATTGCGAACACTACGACGGTTCAGTTCCAACTGACTCTCACCTGGACCACGGGAACCAATTCCCCCTGCCTGACGGCTGAGCATGATTCCTTGACCAACCAAGCGAGGCAAGAGATATTTGAGCTGGGCTAGGTGGACTTGGAGTTTCCCTTCATGGCTTCGAGCCCGCATAGCAAAGATATCCAAAATCAACTGCATACGGTCAATGACCTTGACACCCAGAACTTCCTCTAGATTGACATTTTGCCGTGGTGTCAGACGGTTGTTGACAATGACAGTAGTAATTTCCTCAGCATCCACCATGAGCACAATTTCTTCCAACTTACCAGATCCGACAAAAGTCTTGGAGTCATACTTTTCACGTTTTTGCCTGTAGCTATCTACAACGACTGCTCCAGCAGTCTTAGCCAGACTGGCCAACTCTTCCATGGACAGGTCAAAATTATCCATGCCCTGCAGTTCAACACCAATTAGCAGGACCCGTTCTTCTTTTTTCTCCGTTTCAATCATTTAAAAACTCCTCAATCTGGCTTAGAATACGCTCCTTCACGCCAGACTCTCCTATCTGATAAAAGGTCACCTGCATGCGATTACGGAACCAGGTCAACTGACGCTTGGCAAAACGACGGGTAGCCTGTTTGAGACTCTCACTAGCTTCCTCTAAAGTCTGCTCCCCACGGAAATATGGAAATAGTTCCTTGTAGCCAATTCCTTTGGCTGCCTGCGCATCAGGGTAATGGTCAAAAAGCCACTTGGCCTCATCCAAAAGCCCAGCCTCAAACATTAGATCCACTCGGTTGTTGATACGTTCATAAAGCTGACTACGCTCATCATCTAAGCAGATAATCAGAGGTTCATACAAAGTCTCTTGATTTTCCAAATCCTGACCAAAATGGGCAATCTCCAAGGCACGCATAGCACGACGACGGTTAAACTGGGGAATTTCAAGACCTGCTTGCTCCACGAGATGGGCTAATTCCTCATCTGAATAAGGCTCCAAGCTAGCCCGATAAGCTAAAATCTCCTCATGAGGTGTTTCTCCACCTAGATGGTATCCTTCCAGCAAGCTCTGGATATAAAGCCCTGTACCACCCGCGATAATAGCAAGCTTACCACGGTTATGAATATTCTCAATAGCCTTCTTAGCTTCTGAAACAAAATCAAAAGCCGAGTAAGACTCGGTCACCTCTCTGACATCAATCAAATGATGAGGAACAGCTGCTTGCTCCTCTGGGCTAGCCTTGGCCGTCCCAATATCTAGCCTTCTGTATACTTGCTGACTGTCACCGCTGACCACCTCTCCACCAAAGCGCTTAGCTACTTCAATAGCAAGGGCTGTTTTCCCAACAGCAGTCGGTCCAACAATCACAATTATTTTTGTTTTCATCTTTTTTCCTTGAAAAATTTCCATTTTTTCGTTACTATTATTATATCACAAAAAGTTAAGTCAGAAAAATGCTACCACTTAAGGAGCCTGGCTGATCGGAAAGATAAAGGAGGAAGACTCATGGCTAAAGGATTCGCTAAAGGTCTTGTAACAGGTGTCGCAGGAACTGTCGCTGCCGTTGCAGGTGCAGTATACGCAATTAAAAAGAAAGTGATTGAGCCAGAAGAGCAAAAAGCAGCTTTCATCGAAGAAAACCGTAAAAAAGCAGCTCGCCGTCGCGTATCACATTAAGCAACAAAAGAAGTTGAGAAATCTCAACTTCTTTTTATTTTCTTTTATAGTCAATGAAAATCAAAGAGCAAACTAGGAAG